>CAMYMY010000096.1 GCA_947259625.1 uncultured Kiloniellales bacterium
AGCTTGCCACCCTTGGCGCTCGCCTGGCTGCGGGCCGTGCCTTGAAACCTGGCCCGGCGCTTCGTAGCGGCCTGAAAGAGGCCGAGTCAGGCCTCTTCCCGCAGGGTGATGTCGACCATCAGCGCGCCGGCCAGCGCTTCGAGGGCGTGGCGCAGCTGGTCCTCGCCCAGGCGCGCGGGGGCGCGGACCCGGGCCCGGGCATAGAACAGGCTGCCCCCGCCCATGGGGGCGCCGCGGATGTCGGTTTCCATCTCCTCGACGCTGACGCCGTGTTCCGCCAGGCAGTGGGAAATATCGCGCAGAATTCCCGGATGGTCCGGCCCCACGAGGTCGAGATTGAGCAGCGGGCCGGCGGGCGGCGCGTCCTCCGCCGCCTCCTCGACCATCAGGTGAAAGCCCTCCTCGTCGAGCGCTGTCAGCGCGGTCTTGAGGGAGGCGACCTTGCCGCCGGGGATTTCGACCCTGGCGACACCGGCGAACTTCTCGGCCAGATGCGCCATGCGGCTTTCCAGCCAGTTTCCGCCTTCCCGGGCTACTGTTTCGGACAACCGCTCGACCACGCCCGGCCGGTCCCTGGCGATGAAGCTCAGGACGAGTGTCTTTGCCATGGTTCCTCTCTCGGCGCGCCGTGCGCCCCTCTCTCCGCACGACCTTATCAAGGGCAGAACGCCACCGCCAGCCCCCGAGAATCGCAAACCGGCGCCGTGAGGATGACGTCGCAGGTCGACCCGCTAGCCCGACCGGGACAGTCCCCTGGGCTTGACCTCGCGCCAGATCCGCGCGTGCGAAGCGCGGCGCGCCTGCTCCAGCTCGAAATCCATCTGCAGCCGCAGCCAGAAGTCCTCCGCGGTGCTGAAATAGCGGGCCAGGCGCAGCGCGGTGTCCGCCGTGACGGCCCGCTCGCCGCGCACGATGTCGCCGATCCGCCGCGGCGCGACGCCGATGTCACGGGCGACGCGGGTCTGGCTCAGGCCGAGCGGCGCGAGAAACTCGTCGCGCAGCACATCGCCGGGGTGGGGATGCGGCGGCGCGGCCGCCTCCCAGTGCTCGCCGCCTGCCGCGGCCTCCAGGCTGTGGCGATCCTGCGCCGAGAGGGGTAGGTCTTCCGGCACCGTGGGCGGCGTGAACTGTACCTCGGTCGCGAGGCCAGCTTCCTTCCAGGCCAGAATGCCGCCTAGAAGGTTGTGGACCAGCGGATGTCCTGCCTTGAGCAGCTGCTTGCCGGCCGCCGCCGAGCGCTTGCCGACCGCGCAATGGACGACCAGTTTCTTTCCCGGAATCCGTGGGAAACGGTCGGGGTCGAAAACCGACAAGGGCACCAGTAGAGAACCGGGGATATGCTCCTGCTCGTATTCGGAGGTTTCGCGGACGTCCACCAACACCGCCTCGCCGTCGTCCATCCAGCGGCCGACCGTAGCGGACTCAACCTCGATGACCTGCGATCCCGCGTCTGTTCCCATGCGTCTGCCCTCCCCGTGGTGCGAACCGGTCATGGTAGCACTCAACGCCGGCGTTCCGTCCAGCCCGGATCCGGTTTCAGGCCTTCATGCGGCTACGGCCCAGGAAAAACCAGATCAGGGCAAGAAGCTGCGCCGCCGTGAAAATGCCGAAACCGATCTGATAGCCACGCGGGTCGTATCCGCCGGTGGCCGTCGTCGGAAACAGGTCGATGATCTCTCCGATCGCGTACTGCACGCCGAAAGCGGACATGAAAATCAGAAGGTTCATCGCCGTGTTGGCCCGGCCCGACAGCTCGGCGCCGAAATAGGACGAGAGCCAGGGGTAGGCGAGGATGGCGGCCTGTCCGGTCATTCCGAACACCAGCCACAGGAGCAGGGTGACGGAGGTCCATTGCAGCACGATCGCCAGCTCGGCGCAGAAGAAGACGAGCAGGAAGCAGATCATGACGGTCAGGAGATCGACCCCGCGGCGCACGAACCAGTCCGCCACGGCGCCGCTCAGCAGGATACCGACCAGGAACGCGGCCGCCATGTACATCAGATGGGTTGCCACGCCGCTCCGGTCGAAACCGGCGACATCGCGGAACCAGGGGCCGGACCATAGGGTCTGGATGCCGATATGCGTCCCGGCGCTGGTCGCCAACAGGGGCGCCAGGCGCCAGAAGGCGGGGTCCTTGTAGATCCTGACGAGGGAGGCGATCTGCCCTGAGAAACCTCCGGCGGCCGCGGCCGTCGACCGCTCCGGTACGGCGAAGAAGACGAGCGCGGCCACCGCGAGCGTGACCGCCGCCAGAAACAGGAACACCGCCCGCCAGCCGACCGCCTGGACAGCGATTTCCACCGGCACGGTCGCGACCAGGATGCCCAGCGCCCCGAAGGCCATGACGCAGGCGTTGGCGAGCGCGCGCCGCGGCTCCGGGACCCAGAGGACGACCGCCTTGAAACCGCTCATCAGGCCGCCCGCGAACCCCAGGCCGATCAGCGCCCGGGCGGCAGTCAGCGTCATGGCGCCCTCGGCGAGCGAGAACAGGAGGGACCCGGCGGCCGCGCAGCACAGCAGGATGGCCTGCACCCGGCGCGGGCCGTGACGATCGAGCAGCACGCCCAGCGGCAGCTGGAAGGCGGCAAAGGCAAAGAGATAGGCCGCGGTCAAGAGCCCGAGCTCGCCCGCCGTCAAGCCGATATCGGAGACCAGGTTCGGGGCGACGACCGCGTTGACGGAGCGGAACAGGTAGGACAGGAAATAGCCCAGGGCGAAGGGCCCCAGGACGATCAGGGCGGTGGTCGCGGTGCCAAGCGACTTCGAGGATCCGGAACTGGACGTCAAGGCGGAGGGTCTCTTTCAGGCGTTCGTAACAGGCATCGGGCCAAAGGAACCCCGGATATCCATCCCCGACCGATCTGCGCGTTGTATCCAAGGGGGAGCAGCCTAGTACAGAGACCGCGTCATAGGAAGGCATGCCCGCCTTGTCACCCCGCGCGCCCGGGCGTAAGTAAGCCCCATGAGCGACCGTCTGACCATCGCGCTGGCCCAGCTCAACCCGACCATGGGGGCGATCGAGGCCAACGCGAACCTGATCCGCGCGGCCCGCGCCACGGCGGCGTCCCAGGGCGCGAACCTGGTGGTTGGCACTGAGCTCTGCATCACCGGCTATCCGCCGGAGGATCTCGTTCTCAAGCCCTCGTTCCTGGCGGCGAGCCGCGCGGCGGTCGAGGCCCTGGCGGCCGAAACGGCGGACGGCGGACCGGCGCTTCTGGTCAGCGCGCCCTGGCGCGAGGAGGGGATCGACAGCGGACCGCTGCGCCACCACGTCTACGACGCGGCGATCCTGCTCGATGGCGGCAAGGTCCAGGCGCTGCGCTTCAAGCACGACTTGCCGAACTACAGCGTGTTCGACGAGAAGCGGGTGTTCAAGGCGGGGCCGCTGCCAGGCCCCGTCAACTTCCGCGGCGTGCGCCTCGGGGTCATGATCTGCGAGGACATGTGGGCCCCGGACGTGGCCGAGTGCCTGGAGGAATCGGGCGCCGAGATCCTGATCGTGCCGAACGGCAGCCCCTACGAGATGGACAAGTTCGACCAGCGCCTGCAGCTCGCCGTCGCCCGGGTCACCGAGACCGGCCTGCCGCTGGTCTACGTCAACCAGGTGGGCGGTCAGGACGAGCTGGTCTTCGACGGCGCCTCCTTCGTGCTCGACGCCGGGTGCCGGCTCCGCGCCCAGCTGCCGTCTTTCGAGACCGCCCTGGTCACGACCCACTGGCGCCGCGGTCTGGAGGACGTCTGGACCTGCGAGGACGCGGCGGTCAGCCCTCCGGAAACCGGCCTGGAGCCGGTCTACCGCGCGCTGGTCCTGGGCTTGCGCGACTACGTCGACAAGAACGGATTTCCGGGTGTCGTGCTCGGCCTTTCGGGCGGCATCGATTCTGCGCTCTCGGCGGCGATCGCGGTCGACGCGCTGGGGCCGGCGCGCGTGAACTGCGTCATGATGCCCTCGCCCTACACCAGCCGGGACAGCCTGGAGGACGCCGCCGAGGCGGCGCGCCTGCTGGGCGTCCGGCTCGACCAGGTCGGCATCGAGCCGGCCATGGCCGCCTTCGAGACCATGCTGCGGCCGATGTTCGACGGCCGCGAGGCCGACATCACCGAGGAGAACCTCCAGGCCCGCTCGCGCGGCGTTACCCTGATGGCGCTCTCCAACAAGCTCGGCCACATGGTGCTCTCGACCGGCAACAAGTCGGAGATGTCGGTCGGCTACGCCACGCTCTACGGCGACATGTGCGGCGGCTTCAACGTGCTGAAGGACGTCTACAAGACCATGGTCTACAGGCTGGCCGGCTGGCGCAACCAGGCCCTGCCCAAGGGGGCCCTGGGGCCGAGCGGCCGGGCGATACCCGAGCGGACCATCACCAAGGCGCCCTCGGCCGAGCTCAAGCCCGACCAGACGGACCAGGATTCCTTGCCGCCCTACGACGCGCTCGACGACATGCTGCACTGCCTGATCGAGGGCGAGATGGCGGTCTCCGAGATCGCCGAGCGAGGCCACGACCAGGCCACGGTCAACCGGGTCTGGCGTATGCTGGAAAACTCGGAATACAAGCGCCGCCAAGCCGCGCCGGGCGTCAAGGTCACCGCCCGCGCCTTCGGCCGCGACCGCCGCTATCCCATCACGAACGCCTTCAAGGGCCCGCGCTAGGGGAAAGCCTCCGCCATGGACCGGCGGGAGCGCTTCTGGTACCACTGCCGGACCCTCAGGACGCGACGCCTCAACCTTCGGACACCATCTCCCCCGTGACCATCCAGCTCACCGATACGCTGACGCGCAGGAAGGAGATCTTCGCGCCGCTCGACCCGAAGAACGTGCGCTTCTACGTCTGCGGGCCGACGGTCTACGACCTGGCGCATATCGGCAACGCCCGGCCGGTCGTGGTCTTCGACGTGCTGTTCCGCCTGCTGCGCCACGTCTACGGGGAGGGCCACGTGACCTACGCGCGCAACATCACGGACATCGAGGACAAGATCATCAAGGCGGCCGAGGAGAGCGGCGAACCGATCGACGCCCTGACCGCGCGCACCGCGAAGGCCTTCCACGAGGACATGGCGGCCTTGGGCGCACTCGAGCCGACGGTCGAGCCGCGCGCCACGGCGCACATCCCGCAGATGATCGCGCTGATCGAGCGGCTGATCGAAAACGGCCATGCCTATGCGGCCGACGGCCACGTGCTGTTCTCCGTGCCCTCCATGCCGGACTACGGGCGGCTCTCCGGCCACAACCGGGACGAGCTGGTCGCCGGCGCGCGGGTCGAGGTGGCGCCCTACAAGAAGGACCCAGCCGACTTCGTGCTGTGGAAACCCTCGACGCCGGAGCAGCCCGGCTGGGAAAGCCTCTGGGGCCGCGGCCGGCCCGGCTGGCACATCGAATGCTCGGCCATGAGCGCCGAGCACCTGGGCGAAACCTTCGACCTGCACGGCGGCGGCCAGGACCTGATCTTCCCACACCACGAGAACGAGATCGCGCAAAGCCGCTGCGCCAACCCGGAGGCGGGCTTCGCGCGCTTCTGGGTGCACAACGGCTACGTCGTGGTCGAGGGCGAGAAGATGTCGAAGTCGCTCGGCAACTTCTTCACCGTGCGGCAGTTGCTCGAGGAGGGGTTTCCGGGCGAAGCTATTCGCATGACATTACTTTCCGGGCACTATCGCCAACCTCTCGATGTTACGAGGGAGAAGATAACCAACTTCAAGCACTGGCTTGACAGGCTCTATGGAACGTTGCGCAAGGTCCAAAACATTCCGCCTCATCCCGAATTCTTGCGGCCTTCACGATTTGTGTTGACGGAGTTAGAGAATGACTTGAACACGTGGGGAGCAATAACGGCTCTCAATTATTTGGGCGACCTGCTGAATCAGGATGAAACTGATTTGGATAGAAGCGTCCATAAGGCAGAGCTGCTAGCATCGGGAGAGCTCTTGGGCCTTCTCCAGCAAGATCCTGAATTATGGTTTCATGGTGCTGTAGGTGAAACCGAAGTGGCCGAGATCGAGCGTCTGATCGACGCCCGTGCTGCCGCCCGCAAGGCCAGGGACTTCGCCGAGGCCGACCGGATCCGCGACGAGCTGAAGGCCAAGGGCATCGTCCTGGAGGACACGCCCCAGGGCACGATCTGGAAGCGCGGGGATTGAACGCTCCCGTTCCTGTCATTGCCGAACTTGATCCGGCAATCCAGAGATGTCCTTGTCCCGTGGGTCGTCCTGGGTCGCCGGATAGAGCAAGGAGGGCGCCATGCTCCTGAAAGACAAAGTCGCCGTCATCACCGGGGGCGCCTCGGAGCTCGGCATCGGCCGGGCGACGGCGCGTCTCTTCGTCGAACACGGCGCGCGGGTGGCGATCCTCGATCTGACCGAGGAGAATCCCGAGAAAGTCGCGGCCGAGCTCGGCGAGGAGCACGCCGGCTATGTCTGCGACGTGCGCGAACGCGCGGCCTGCCTCGAGACGGTGGAGGCGGTCGCCGGGCGCTTCGGCGCCATCGACATCCTGATCGGCAACGCCGGCGTCGTCTACGGCACGCCGATCAAGGAGATCGCCCCCGAGGAGTACGACTTGGTGCTCGACGTCAACCTGCGGGGCAACTTCCAGATGGCCCAGGCGGTCGTGCCGCACCTCGAGGTGCGCGGCGGCGCCCTGGTCTTCGTCTCCTCGATCGCCGGGCAGGTCGGCGGTGGGCTGTTCGGGCGCTCGCACTATGCCGCGGCCAAGTCGGGCATTTTCGGCCTGGCCAAGGCGCTGGCGCGCGAGCTGGCGCCCCTGGGTATCCGCTCCAACGCCATCGCTCCAGGAGTCATCGACAACGATTTCTCCAAGGGCCGCATGACCCGTGCCGACAAGGACCGTATCTCCAAGACCGTGCCGCTCGGGCGGCTGGGCACCTCGGAGGACGTTGCCGACGCCTGCCTCTACCTTGCCTCGGACCTGTCCGCCTACGTCACCGGTCAGGTGCTCTCGGTCAACGGCGGCCTGCACATCTACTGATACTGAGCCCGGCCGGGCCCGCTTCACCGAAAATTCACCATAGCCTGCGACAAGCAAGCGGCTTGTGCTGCGTTCGTCGGACGCGGCGGCGCGGGCACTGCCGCCCGCCAGGAGGCCGAGGGGGTCAATGCCGGAGGTCAAAGCTTCGCCGCGACGCGGTTTCGTGCTTTGTCGGCGGGCCGTCCGCGCAGGCCTGGCCTCGGGCGTCTTGGTGTTCGCGGCGTACAGCATCGGCCTTGCGGCCGAGGATCCGCCCGGCGCCCCCGCGCCGGACCGGGTCGAAGCCGAGCCGAACGAGGAAAGCGAGGCCGAGCCGGGGCCGCGCTACAAGGACGGCGTCTATATCCTCGACGGCGATTTCTATACCAGCTTCGCGGAGAACTCCTGGCGCATCCTCAGCGGCCCGTTCCGTTACGACAGGCGCGACTGGATCACCGTCGGCCTTGTCGTGTCGGTGACCGGGGCCCTGATGCTGCTCGACGACGAGATCGACGACTTCTGGCAGGACGACGTTCGCGGCGACAGAACGGACTCGACCGAGGACGTGGTCGAGAACTTCGGCGATTCCGACAAGCTGCTGCTCGGCGCGCTGGGCGGCTACGCGCTGTCCGAGGCGGTCGGCCTGAAGCGCGAGAAGGCCATGTTCCTGAACGGCTTCCAGAGCGTCGTGCTGACCGCCACGCTGATCTCGGGCCTCAAGTACCTGGGCCAGCGACAGCGCCCGGACGATGCCGACAACGCCTTCGACTGGAACGGTCCGGGCGGCGGCGAGTTCAACACCGCCTTCCCCTCCGGCCATTCGGGCAACGCCTTTGCCATGGCCACGGTGGTGGCCGAGACCTACGGCGAGGACCACCCCTGGGTGCCCTGGCTGGCCTATCCCCTGGCCGGGCTGACCGCGCTCGGCCGGGTGAACGCCCAGCGGCACTGGGCTTCGGACATCTTCATGGGCGCGGCGGTCGGCCACTTCGTCGGCCGCATGGTGACCCGCCACAGCCCCTTCCTCGAGGACAACGGCGTCGAACTCGGCCTATATGGCCAGAGCGGCGCGGCCGGCCTGAGCCTGACCCTGCGGTTCTAGCCCAAGAAGTGTCGGACACCTTTTCCGCGGCGCGGGGTCGGCGGCGTTGACGGCACCTGCCGGCTGTGCTGAAACCTCTGACCGGAGGAGGATCGGGCCGGGCCATGAGCGACGACAAGCGCGTCTACCTATTCGATTCGACGCTGCGCGACGGCGCCCAGACCCAGGGCGTCGACTTCTCGGCGGCCGACAAGCTCGCCATCGCCCGGGCGCTCGACGAGCTGGGCATCGACTATGTCGAGGGCGGCTGGCCGGGCGCCAACCCGACCGACGACGCCGTCTTCGCCGAGCCGCCGGCGCTCGAGACCGCGCGCTTCGTGGCCTTCGGCATGACCCGGCGCGCCGGCCGCTCGGTCGAGAACGACCCGGGCCTGGCCGCCGTGCTCGACAGCAAGGCCGAGGTCGTCTGCCTGTTCGGCAAGGCCTGGGACTTCCAGGTCGAGACAGCGCTCGGCGTGCCGCTGGCCGAGAACGTCGACATGATCGCCGAGAGCATCGCCCATGCCGCCGGGCGCAAGGCCGAGGTCATGTACGACGCCGAGCACTTCTTCGACGGCTACAAGGCGAATCCGGCCTATGCGCTCGACTGCCTCAAGGCGGCCCATGGCGCCGGCGCGCGCTGGATCGTGCTGTGCGACACCAACGGCGGCACCCTGCCGCACGAGATCGAGCGCATCGTGGGCGCCGTCAGCGAGGTGATACCGGGCAACCGCCTGGGCATCCATTGCCACAACGACACCGAGAACGCCGTCGCCGGCTCGCTGGCCGCGCTCAGGGCCGGCGCGCGCCAGGTCCAGGGAACGCTGAACGGCCTGGGCGAGCGCTGCGGCAACGCCAACCTGGTCTCGCTGATTCCCTCGCTGGCGCTCAAGTCCGATTTCGAGACCGGCATCGGCCCGGACCGGCTCCAGCAGCTGACCCGGGTCTCGCGCGTGCTCGACGAGCGGCTCAACCGGGCGCCGGCCCGGAACGCCGCCTACGTCGGCGACAGCGCCTTCGCCCACAAGGGCGGCGCCCACGTCTCGGCGGTCGAGAAGGACCCGCGCACCTACGAGCACATCGATCCGGCCCTGATCGGCAACCGGCGGCACATCGTCGTCTCCGACCAGTCCGGCCGGTCCAACATCCTGGCCCGCTTCCGCGAGATCGGCATCGACGTCGAGCCCGGCGACTCCAAGGTCACGGCGCTGGTCGAGCGGGTCAAGGCGCGCGAGTTCGAGGGCTACGCCTACGACGGCGCCGAGGCCAGCTTCGAGCTGCTGGCGCGGCGCGTGCTCGGCAGCGTACCGGTCTACTTCGCCCTGCAGCGCTTCCGCGTCATGGACGACCGGCGCTGGAACGCGCGCGGCGAGCTGGTCACCGAGTCCGAGGCGACGGTCAGCGTCGAGGTCGGCGGCCGGTCGAAGTTCGAGGTGGCCAACGGCAACGGCCCGGTCAACGCCCTCGACACGGCGCTCAGGAAGGCGCTCGTCCCGGTCTACCCGCAGCTGGAGGACATGCGCCTGGTCGACTACAAGGTGCGGATCCTGACGCCGCAGGCCGGCACGCGCGCGGTCACCCGGGTGATGATCGAGAGCGCCGACCGCAACGGCCGGCGCTGGACCACCGTCGGCGTCTCGACCAACATCATCGATGCCTCGTTCAACGCGCTCTACGACGGCATCACCTGGAAGCTGCTGCAGGACGGGGCCGAGTGCCCGCAGGAGGTGTCATGACCGCGATCCGCACTGTCTTGCTCGCCGTGGTCCTGGGCCTGGCGGCCCCGGCGGCCGCGCAGCAGGCCGCGCCGGACGCCGAGGACGTCTTGGCGGCGTACAAATCGTTGATCGACCGCGGCGGCGACCGGGTCGTCTTCGGCCTGCCGGAGCGGGTAACCTGGCGGGTTCCGGGGCCGATCCGCATCGCCTTCTACGCCGACGAGGGCCGGAGCGCGGCGCTCCGCCCCGCGCTT
>CAMYMY010000097.1 GCA_947259625.1 uncultured Kiloniellales bacterium
CCACGCGTTCCCGGCCGGCATCCCGAACGGCCGCGCCATTCGATCCGTCCCGGCGGTCCGGGCCGGCCGAAGGCTCTGCCGGCCGGCCATGGTCGCGGTTACTCGTGCTCGTGCTCGGCCTCCTCTTTCACGGCCTCGAACAACTGCACCGGAGCCGCCGGCATGACCGTCGAAATCGCATGCTTGTAGACCAGCTGCGAATGCGCGTCGCGGCGGAGCAGAACAGAGAAGTTGTCGAACCAGGTGATGATGCCCTGCAGCTTCACGCCATTTACGAGAAAGACCGTGACCGGGACCTTGTTCTTACGAATGTGGTTGAGAAAGACGTCTTGGACGTTCTGTGATTTTTCGGCGGCCATCACCACCCCCATTTTGTTGTTGTTGTGCGGTTTCTTTGAGCCCGAATTTCCCGCGTTTTGTTCAACGCCGGCCGGCGGTTTCGTCAAGCCGGTACCGGCAATAGGTCACAATAGGACATCACCCCGTACCAGTAGCAAGAGTTTTTCATAAGGCAAACTTAGTGAGCCGTGGCCAGTTCGACCAGAGCCCGGCAACTCGTCACGTGGCAGCGCGGCGCGGCGTCGCCGAACTCCTCGGGCGCCGGCGGGTCGGCACGCAGCAGGACGGGCAGGCAGCCGGCACCTTGGGCGCAGAGCATGTCGATGTCCGTATCGCCGACGAACCATACGGCCGAGCCCCTCGTCAGGCCGCTTCCCTCGAGCGCCAGGTCGACCGCTTCGACCGCCGGCTTGTCCCGCGGCGCGTCGTTGGCGCCCACGAGCCGGTGGAAGAAGGACGACCAGCCCAGGTGCGCTGCCTCCCGGCGCAGGAGATAACCACTCTTGTTGCTGACCACCGCGAGGAGCATTCCCGCTTCGCCGAGCCGCGCCAGCATGTCGCCGGCGCCCGGCAGCGCGCGCAGTCTCGCCAGGTGGTCGGCCTCGAAGGTGTCGTAGAATATTCCCATCGCCTCTTCGGCCCGCTCGCCGAACAGCAGCGGAAAACTGTCGCGCGCCGAGGCCCGCACCCGTTTCCGGGTTTCCTCGAAACTCCAGGGCCGATGTCCCATGGCCGTCAGGGTGACCATCAGGGCGTGGTGTATGACGCCCCAGGTGTAGACCAGGGTGTTGTCCCAATCGAACAAAAGCGCGCGTGGTGGCTCGACCTTCAAGCGCTCTTCTCTTGCCCCTCGACGAAGCCCAGGTAGGCTTCGCGCAGCTTTCCGGTCAACAGACCCGGGTGACCGTTTCCGACCGGTTGGCCGTCGATCCTGGTCACCGGCATGACGAAGTTGGAGCTCGAGGTGATGAAGGCTTCGCGGGCCTGGCGGGCCTCCTCGATGCTGAAGGCGCGCTCGCTGAAGGTGATGCCGTCCCGGCGTATCAAGTCGAGCAGCCGCAACCGGGTGATGCCGTTCAGGATCGACGTGCTGGCGTCGCGGGTCACCAGCTCGTTGTCCTGAGTCACGATCCAGGCATTGGTCGACGTGCCCTCGGTGACCCGGCCCTGCGGGTCGACCATCCAGGCCTCGTAGGCCCCGGCCTCTACAGCCTCCTGTTTTCCCAGGACATTAGGTAGAAGCGATACGGATTTGATATCACAGCGGTTCCAACGCAAATCCGGGATGGAAATCACGCCGACTCCCTCGGCCAGTGCCTGGTGGCTCTGAGGCTTCATTTGGCGCGTGGTCATCACCAGGGCGGGTTCGGCTCCCTCGGGGAACTTGTGGTCGCGCGGCGCCACGCCGCGCGTGATCTGCATGTAGAGAAACCCGCTGGACAGCCGATTGCGCCGTATCAGTTCCCGGCTGACCAGCTTGAGCGCCTGGCGCGTCATGGGCATGGCGATCCGCAGTTCGCCGAGCGAACGCTCGAGCCGGTCGAGGTGGGGGGCCTCGTCGATCAGGGCGCCCTGCACCACCGGCACGACCTCGTAGACGCCGTCGGCGAACTGGTAGCCCCGGTCCTCGATGTGCACGGCGGCCGAACCGTGCGGGACGTAGCGGCCGTTGACAAAGGCTTGGCGCGGCATTGCGGCTTCCCTTCCTGACTGGCGTTTCGGCAAATGCGCGCCGGTGTTCAGAAGAACTCCAGTTTCACGGCAAATATCTTTTCGACCTTCTTCACCGCCCGCGTCGCGGCGAAGATAATCACCAAGTCGCCCGCGCGCACGACCGTATCGCCCCTCGGGATGATGACCGAGCCTTCGCGGACCAAGGCCGCGACCATTACGCCGTCCGGCAGGGGGGCGTCGCGGATCGGCACGCCGACCAGACTGGATGTTTCCATCGCCTCGGCCTCGATCAGTTCGCCGAACCCCTCGCTCAGAGTGTGCACCGAACGGATCCGGCCGCGGCGCACATGCTGCAAGATCGTCGAGACCGTGATCACGCGCGGATTGACCACGGTGTCGATGCCCAGCGTATCGATCAGCGGCGCATAGGTGGCCTTGTTGATCAGGGTGACGGCCCGTTGACAGCCGAAGCGCTTGGCCAGCAGCGAGGCCAGAATGTTCACCTCGTCGTCGTTGGACACGGCGATCACGGTTTCGGCCAAGCCGACATTGGCCTCCTCTAGGATCTCGGAGTCGAGCGCATCGCCGTGGATGACCACGGTGTGCTCGAGGCTCTGCGCGGCCAGCTCGGCGCGCTTCTTGTCCACCTCGATCAATCTCAACTTCACGTGCGGCTGCTTCTCCTCGACCATCTTGGCGAGCGACAGGCCGATGTTGCCGCCGCCGACGATGGTCACGCGCCGGGCCTCTTTCTCCTCGTGACCGAACGCGGCCATGGATCGGGTGAGGTGCCCGGTTTCGGCGACGAAGTAGACATTGTCGCCGGGCTGCAGCTCGTCCTCGGGCGAAACGACGAATCCCTTGCCCTGGCGCGAGATTCCGACCACCAGGATGTGCAGTTCGGGAAACAGGTCGGTGAGTTGGCGCAGCGGCGTGTCGAGGATCGGACACTCGGCGGTGCAGTGCACCCCGATCAGGCTGACCTTTCCATCCGCCAGGGGAATGACGTCGAATGCGCCCGGCACCTGCAGCCGGCGGCTGATCGCCCGCGCCACCTCGATCTCCGGCGAGATGATGACGTCGATCGGCAGATGGTCGCGGCTGAACAGGTTCGACCAGACCGACTCCAGATAGCTCTGGTGCCGCACGCGTGCGATCTTGGTGGGGACGTCGAAGAGGGTATGGCAGATCTGGCAGGCGACCATGTTCACCTCGTCGGCATAGGTCACCGCGATCACCATGTCCGCATCCGCCGCTCCGGCGCGTTCCAGAACGTCGGGGTGCGAGGCGAAACCGACCAGCCCCTTCACATCCAGGGAATCGACGATCTTGTGAATGAGTTCCGGGGATTGATCGATCATGGTGATGTCGGCGTTTTCGCTCGCGAGGTAGCGGGCGATGCTCGAGCCAACCTGTCCGGCGCCGCAGATGATGACTTGCATGTCGCTTTATCCTGACTCCCGGGACCGCGTCTATTGACGGTCGCCCGAGGCGAGACCCAAGGTCCGCAGCTTGCGATGCAAGGCCGAGCGTTCCATGCCGATGAAGGCCGCCGTGCGCGAGATATTGCCGCCGAAGCGCGTCACCTGCGCCTCGAGATACTGTCGTTCGAAGACTTCGCGGGCCTCCCGCAAGGGAAGCGACATGACCTCCTGGCCGTCCCGGTCGCGCGATACCGCTGGCGCGATCGAGCCGATATCGGGCGGCAGCATGTCCGCCTGGACGGGATCGCCGGCCTCGCCTGGCGCCATGATGAGAATCCAGTCGATCACGTTGCGCAGTTGGCGGACATTGCCGGGCCAATCATAGGTCTGCAAGGCCGCAGTCGCATCCGCCGTCAGGCACCGGGGCGGCAGCCCGGCCAACTCCGCCGAATAGACCATGAAATGCTCGATCAGATCAGGGATGTCCTCGCGGCGTTCCCGCAGGGCCGGCACGCGAATCGGCACCACGTTCAACCGATAGAAAAGGTCCTCGCGAAACCCGCCTTTTTGGATCAGCGTCGCCAAGTCCCGGTTGGTCGAAGCGATGACGCGAACATCGACCTCGACCAGGTGCCGGCCGCCGACGCGCTCGAAGGTCTGCTCCTGCAGCACGCGGACGATCTTGCCCTGAGTTTCGAGCGGCATGTCGGCCACCTCGTCGAGCAGCAACGTCCCGCCATGCGCCCGCTCGAAGGTACCGACCTTGCCCGGCGAACCCGGGGCCTCCGCCCCGGCTTCGTTGCCGAACAGCTCGCTTTCCAGACGGTCGGGATGCATGATCGCGCAGTTCAGCGCGACAAAGCTGCCGCCGGCCCGGCGGGAGCGCTCGTGAAGCTGGCGGGCCACGACCTCTTTGCCGGCGCCGGCCGGGCCGGTGATCAGGACGCGGCTGCCCGTCGGCGCCACCTTCTCGATCGCCTGGCGCACCTGGTTGACGGCGAGCGAGTCGCCCAGCAGCTCCGAGGCCGGCCCGGCGCGCAGGCGGAGCTCCTCGACCTCCGTCCTCAGTCGGGCCGCTTCGATGGCACGCTGTGCCACCAGCAGCAGCCGGTCGGCCTTGAACGGCTTCTCTATGAAATCGTAGGCGCCAAGCCGGATCGCGCTGACCGCCATCTCGATGGTGCCGTGGCCGCTGATCATGACCACCGGCACGGCGGGCTGCTCGTGCAGCATGACCTTGAGCAGCTCCAGTCCGTCGAGCGCACTGTTCTTGAGCCAGATGTCCAGGACCACGAGACTCGGGCGCCGCGCCCGTACCGCCTCCAGGGCCTCGTCGCTATCGCCGGCTTCTCGTACGTCATAGCCCTCGTCGGACAAGATCCCGTTGATCAGCATCCGGATATCGGTTTCGTCGTCGACGATCAGGAGGTCATGCGCCATGACCGGAGGCCTCTCCCGCGACGTCGGACCGCTTTTCGCCGGCCTGGGACGTCTGTTCGTGCGCCGAGGGGAAGATCAGGGTGATCTTCGCGCCGCCGGCGGGCGAATCCTCCAACTCCAGATCGCCGCCATGGTCTTCCATGATCTTCTTCACGATGGCCAGGCCCAGGCCGGTTCCGCGCTCGCGGGTCGTCATGTAGGGTTCGGTCAGGCGATATCTTTCGGTTTTGGGCAGGCCCGGGCCGTTGTCTTCCACCACGATCGATGCCGTGCTTCCGTCTTCGACGACGCTTAACACGATCTGGCCGGACGGCAGCGGATCCGGCCCCTTGGCGCTGCGCCCCTCTATCGCATCGATCGCGTTCTGCAACAGATTGGTCAGGGCTCGGCCGATCTGTTGGCTGTCGCATGCCACCACAACCGGGTGTTCCGGCTGCTCGAACGTGAACGTCACCGTAGGGTGGGCGTCGCGCTGCAGGAAAATCGCCTGGTCGATAAGCCTGGCCAGGTTCTGCTCCTCCATCACCGGCTGTGGCATGCGCGCAAACGACGAAAATTCGTCCACCATCCGGCCGATGTCGCCGACATGGCGGACGATCGTGTCGGTACAGATCTGGAAGGTCTGCGGGTCGGTTTCGATCTGGGACAGGTATTTGCGCTTGAGCCTTTCGGCGGAGAGCTGAATCGGCGTGAGCGGATTCTTGATCTCGTGCGCGATTCGTCGTGCGACATCCGCCCAGGCGGCCTTGCGTTGCGCGGCCAGCAACTCGGTGATGTCGTCGAGCGTGACCACGAACCCGATGATCGTGTGGCCCTCGAGTTCGGCTGCGATCCGCGCGAACAGGGTCCGGACACCGCCGTCGCCCATGTCCAGCATGACCGGGCGCTCGCTGATGGCGCGCGGACGACGGCGGGCGTGGGCGAGCAGTTCCCCCATTTCCGGCAGCGCGCCCGAAAGCTCGCGGCCTTGCAGACCCGCCGGCTCGGCGCACAGCAGATCGCAAGCCCTGCCGTTCGTGTGGGTAATGCGGCCGTCCCGGTCCAGGCCGATCACGCCCGAAGACACCCCGGCCAAGACCGCCTCTATGAAGCGCCGCCGCAAATCGATCTGCCGGTTGGCCTCCAAAAGCTCTCTTTGCTGGCTTTCCAGCTTGCCGGTCATGCGGTTGAACGACCGCGACAGCGAGCCGATCTCGTCCCGTCCCCCCGACAGCTCCACCCGTGCGGACAGATCGCCGGCGCCCACACGGTCGGCTGCCTCGATCAGATTGCCGATCGGCTGGGTCAGGTAGGTCGCGAAGTCGAGACCACCCCACACGGCGGCCAGGAGCAACAGCAAGGCCACGACCACGAAGATCAACGCGAACGAGATCTGCAGGTCGGCCCGGTTGACTTCCAGCTCGGCGTAGACTTGGGCGGCGGCGCGGCTGTCGTCCATGTGGGCGAGCACGCGCGGGTCGACCAGCCGGCCGACGTAGAGATAGCTGTCGGTGAAGCTGTCCAGCCGCACGAGGGCGCGCACGCGATCCTCGGTGTCGGCCGTGAGGATCGCCACCTCGCCGTCCCGGGCCTGGCGCAGGGCCCAGTCCGGGATCTGCGGATCAAAGTCCAGCAAGAGACTGAACCCGGCCCGGGCGAGCACCCGGCCGGAGCCGTCGAAGATCACCGCCTCGGTCAACGAACGGATCGCCGCCTGAGCGGCCACGTATTGATTGAAACGCTGCTGATTGGACAGCAGGACCGGGCCGCCGCGGTTGAGGTCCTGCGCCATGGCGAGGGCATCCGCGCTTATGGTCTGGCGATGCTCCTCCAGGTAGGCCTGCGCCACCGCGAGGGATTCCTTGACCGCCGTACTGACGTTCTTGCTGAACCAGCCCTGCAGTCCGAAGTCGAACAGGATGACGGAAAACAGCGCGACGATGATGGTCGGCGTCACGGCAACCAGGCTGAACAGCGCGACCAACCTCACATGCAATCGTGAGCCCGCCGCGCCGCGCCGGCGCGCCACCCAGAGGATCACCAAACGCCTGGCGATCAGGACCGTCAAAGCCAGAAGCAGCACCAGGTCGAGGTTGATGAGGGAGAAAATGACCCACGGCTCGATCTTGCCCGGCAGGCCCCCGGTCATGGCGGCGAAGGTCATCACGCCGGAGGTCACCGCCGCGATCAAGAGCGCGATCGCCAACTTGCGCTCGAGCCTGACCCGACGCATCCAATCGGTCAGCCGCTGCACCGTGCTGCGGGCGGGCGATCCGCCCTCGCCCGACGCGTCCGCGGCCCCTGTCGCTTCGTTCGCTCCGGGTGGGGCCGGCGCATCAAGTTGTTGTATATTTGCCACAGCCTATTTAAGGCCCCGCAGGACCCGAATGTCCAGTTCCCGAATCTTCTTGCGCAAAGTGTTCCGGTTGAGCCCCAGGAGCCCTGCCGCCTGGACCTGATTGCCGTTGGTGGCGACCAGGGAGAGCTCGATGAGCGGGCGCTCGATCTCGCGCAGGACCCGGTGATAGAGGCCGGAGGCCGGCAGGCCGTCGCTGTGGGCCGCGAAATAGTCTCGCAAGTGGCGCTCCACGGCATCGCCGAGGGATTCGCCCGCGGGCGCACCGGCCGGTTCCGCGGCGGACGTTTCGCCGAGCTCGCTGCGGATCACTTCGAGGTCGATGACCTCCTGGCTGTAGAGCGCCGCAAGGCGGCGGATCAGGTTCTCGAGCTCGCGCACATTGCCGGGCCAGGAATAGCCCTTGAGATGGGCCATGGCCTCGCTCTCGAGCATCTTGGCCGGCAGCCCCTCCGCCTCGGCCTGGGCGAAGAAATGCCGGATCAGCTCGGGAATGTCGTCGGAGCGCTCGCGCAACGGCGGCAGGCGGATCGGCACCACGTTCAGGCGGTAGAACAGGTCCTCGCGGAACAGCCCCTGGCGCACCATCTGGCGCAGGTCCCGATGGGTCGCGGCGACGATGCGCGCGTCGGCGCGCACCGGCGTGCGGCCGCCCACCGTCGTGAATTCGCCTTCCTGCAGGACCCGCAGCAGACGCGTCTGGGCCTCGAGCGGCATGTCGCCGATCTCGTCGAGGAACAGCGTGCCGCCGGCCGCCTGCTCGAAGCGTCCCGCGGAGCGCGCCGTGGCGCCGGTAAAGGCGCCCTTTTCGTGGCCGAACAGCTCGCTTTCGACCAGCTCCCGGGGGACCGCGGCCATGTTGATGGCGACGAAGGGACCGTTGCGCCGCTTGCCGTAGTCGTGCAGCGCGCGCGCGATCAATTCCTTTCCGGTACCGGATTCCCCATAGATGATGACGCTGAGGTCGGTGCCCATGAGGCGCGCCAGGACCCGGTAGATGTCCTGCATGGCGCTGGACCGGCCGATCAGCGGCAGTTGTTCCTCCGCGGCCTCGGGCGAAGAGCCCCCGCCCGCCCGGGGCGGCGTTCGGCCGGGCTCGCTCAGCGCGCGCTCGACGACGCTCACCAGCTCGCGCAGGTCGAAGGGCTTCGGCAGGTATTCGAAGGCGCCGCGCTCGGTCGCCTTGACCGCGGTCAGCAGCGTGTTGCGCGCGCTCATGACGATGACCCTGAGGCCGGGTCGCAGCTTCTTGATCCGCGGAATCAGGTCGAGGCCGTTCTCGTCGGGCATGACCACGTCGGTGATCACCAGGTCGCCCTCGCCCTGCTTGATCCACTGCCACAGGGTCGCGGCGTTGCCCGTGGTCCGCACGCTGTGGCCCTGCCGGCCGAGGGCCTGTGTCAAGACCGTTCGGATCGCCCGGTCGTCGTCGGCGATCAGAATGCTCGCGCCGCTCATGGCTGATCGACCCCGCTCGGCGCCACGGGCAGCATCAGGCGGAACCGGGTGCGCCGCGGCCGGCTCTCGAACTCGATCACGCCGCCGTGGTCGCCCACGATCTTGGCCACCAGCGCCAGGCCCAGGCCCTTGCCGCCGAGCTTGGTGGTGACGAAGGGATCGAACAGATGGGGCCGCAGGTCCTCGGGTATGCCCGGGCCGTTGTCCTGGATGCCGATGACGATCGGCAGGTCGACCCGCCGGCCGCTGCCCGGCACGGCGAGGCGAACGCCGTGGCTGTAGGCGGTCGAAAGCCCGATTTCGCCGTCCTCCTCGGAGACCGACTCGGCCGCGTTCTTCACCAGGTTGAGCAGGACCTGTATCAAGAGATCCCGGTTGCCGTAGACCGGCGGCAGGGAGGGATCGTACGTCTCGACGAAGCGCAGCTTGCGGGCGAAGCCCGAGCCCGCCACCCGGCGCACCTGCTCGAGCACCTCGTGGATGTTGACCGGCGCGCGGGCAATAGGGCGATCGTCGGAGAACATCTCCATCCGGTCGACCAGGCCCACGATCCGGTCGGTCTCGTCGCAGATCAGTCGGGTCAGGGCCCGGTCGCCGTCGGCGGCGGTCTGTTCCAGCAGCTGGGCGGCGCCGCGAATGCCCGAAAGCGGGTTCTTGAGCTCGTGCGCCAGCATCGCCGCCATGGCGGTCACCGAACGCGCCGCGTTGCGGTGGACCAGCTGGCGGTCGATCTTGCGGGCGATGCTTCGTTCCTGCAGCGACAGGACCACGCTGCCCGGGTCCTCGGCAACCGCCGTCGCGTCGATCGAGACGTCGTGCGTGCCGATCCTCGGGGTCTCGATCGTGATGCCGTACTCCGTGACGCTCTGCGCGCCGCCGCGCACCTGCTCGATCAGGGTGAAGATCGGGCTGTCCGCCGGCAAGACCTCGGCCAGGGGCCGGCCGAGAAGGCTGCTGGCGCCGGTCTTGAAGAATTGCTCCGCGGCCTGGTTCAGATAGGAGAGACGGCCCGCCCCGTCGATCACGATGATCGGCCTGGCCATGGCGTTCAGGACGAAGGCGCTGTCCGGCGGAGCGGACTCCCACCGGCCGGCCGGTTCGGTCGCGCCCTTCGCCGTCATGCCGCCAGCCGCTCCTCTTCGCCGTCGAACAGCGCGCGGACCAGGGTCGCGACCCGCGGCGGCGAGTCCTCGCGGTTGACCTTGGCCCGGAACTCTGCGGCCCCGGCAAGGCCCCGGGCGTACCAGCCCAGGTGCTTTCGGGCGATGCGCACACCCGAATACGTCCCATAGTGCTCGAGCATGGCGTC
>CAMYMY010000098.1 GCA_947259625.1 uncultured Kiloniellales bacterium
CGCCGAGCTGCTCGGCCAGCTCGAGCGGCTGGCGCCCTTCGGGGTCGGCAACGCGGAGCCGCGCTTCGCCCTGCCGTCGGTCCGGATCGTGCGCCCCCGGACGGTGGGCGAGGACCACCTGCGCTGCATCCTGGCGGGGGCCGACGGCGGCAGTCTCAAGGGCATCGCCTTCCGCGCCTTCGACGGGGCGCTCGGCGCGGCGCTGGCCGGCGCCGGCAGCCTGCCGCTCCACGTCGCCGGCAAGCTGCGCGCCGACCACTGGGCCGGCCCCGGCCGGGTCCAGTTCATCATCGAGGACGCCGCGCCCGCGGCGGGATAGACTGGCCGCATGAAGAGGACCCATATGGGGACGGCGGGGAAGCTGCTGGCCTGGCTTGGCATCGTGCTCCTGGGCGGGCTGCCGAACATGGCCCTGGCCCAGAGCGGGCGGCCGGTCGACCTCGAACTGGTGCTGGCGGTCGACTCCTCGTCCAGCGTCTCGGCCGAGGAGTTCGACCTGCAGATGCGCGGCCTCGCCGAGGCCTTCAGCAGCCCGGCCGTGGTCCAGGCGATCCAGGCCGCCGGCGACCTCGGCGTCGCGGTCTCGCTCGTGCAGTGGTCGGACAACCGCAAGCAAACGCTCGCGATCGACTGGACGATGGTGACCGACGAGACCTCGGCGCTCGGCTTCTCCGCGGAGATCGGGAACACGCCGCGCTTCCTCGTGGGCGGCGGCACGGCGCTGGGCGGGGCGCTCGCCTTCTCCATGCGCCAGTTCGAGACCAGCGGCTACCAGGGCCGGCGCAAGGTGATCGACGTCTCCGGCGACGGCCGCACGAATCAGGGCGCCCACCCGGCGCGGATCCGCGATCTGGCGGTGGCCGCCGGCATCACCGTGAACGGCCTGGCGATCCTGAACGAGGACCTCTACGTCGACCGCTACTACCTCTACAACGTGATCGGCGGCACCGGCGCCTTCGTCATGACCGCCGACGACTACGAGGACTTCGCCCAGGCGATCCTGCAGAAGCTGATCAAGGAGATCGCCGGCGTGCCGATCGCCGCGCGGCCGGCGCCGCCCGGCGCCCTGCTCGCCACCACCCCGCCGCCCTGACCGAGCGTTCGAGCGGCTTGCGCGGCGCCACCGGCGCCACGGTCCACCCGATCCCCCTTAGGCTTGCTTTTGCCCGGGCGAACGCTTATTTCCTGGCCCGGCGACCCCATCGTCTAGAGGCCTAGGACACCGGCCTTTCACGCCGGCAACACGGGTTCGAATCCCGTTGGGGTCACCAAAGGCCCGGCGCGCGGGCGGGGCGTCGAGGCTCGGTATCCGGCTCTGACCTGCGGCGGTATGACAGGATCCCGATACCGGTTGCCGTGTCGGGGGTTGGCCGGTGCGACGCCGAACGACCTCTTTTGCCTGAAACCGTCGCCTGACCCTACAGGACAAACACCCGCGGTCACGCCGATTCGTGCGACCGGACTCGAGTCCTGCCAAAGGAAATTGGTAGTATCATTAAGCTAGATCTACTAGAGTATTTCCAAGCAGTCATGAGTTGGTATCTCTGCGTTAACGCCCTTGTACTTGGATGCAAGGAGGATTGGCGGCCCGGCAGGGTCGAACGCGAGACGCCGGCGAAGCTTCCGAGAGGTGATCCTGGATGGTTACGCGACGGAAAGCCTTGACGGCGGGCGCGGCCGCGGCCGGCGCCGCGTTCTTCGGTCCGTGGAAGCACCTGCGGGTCTACGCCGCCGCGAGCGACAAGCCGCTTCGGATCGGCGCCTCGATAGATATGACCGGCGTCTTCGAGCATTCCGGCGCCGCCGAGTTGCGCGGCATTCGCATGGCGATCGCCGAGGCGAACGCCCGGGGCGGCGTGCTCGGACGTCTCGTGGAAGATGTCGCCATGGACACGCGCTCGAGCCCCGAGGCGGCGCCCAAGGCCGCGCTCGACTTGATCGAGCACGAGAACGTGGCCTTTATGGTCGGCGCGATTCACTCGGTGATCGCCCGAAAGCTCTCGGAGGTCGCCCAAGAGCACGGCGTCGTCTACATGAACACCAACTCCAGCGCACCCTCCGAGTCCGGAGCGAATTGTCACAGGACCAAGTTCGTCTGGGATGCGAGCGGAAAGATCTTCGCCATGGCGGTCGTGCGCCATGCCATGCGGTGGCTGGGAAGAGACTGGTTCCTTCTCGGCACGGACTACAGCTGGGGACAGGAAACGGTCGCCGCCACGCGTCGGCTCGTAGAGGCCGAAGAGGGCCGAATTGTCGGCACGCGGCTGGTTTCGCCGGGAACCACGGAGTTCGGCGATATCGTTCGCGAGATCGAGGCATTAAAACCGGATGTGGCTTTCGCCGCGATCGCGGGTCCGGACATGGAACACCTGCGGGCGCAAGTTGCCGACCAAGCTCTCGGCCGCCGGCCGGCGTGGATCAGCAACCAGCAGAACTGGCCCGAGATCTGGCTGACCCGCGCCAAGTCGACGTTCGGCATCTTCGCCACCAACTGGTATCACAAGCTCGATCTGCCCGGCGTTGCCGAGTTCGTCGGTCGATACCGGCAAATATATCGGGACGCCGCGGTTCCAGTTCCTGGCAACGTCTATTACAACGCGTATATGGCCACACGTGAACTCCTTCGCGCAGTTGAGCGGGCAGGGACCACGAACAACACTGCGGTCATCATGGAGCTGGAAGGACACCGGATGTCGGCGATCGAACGCATGCAGCACCACGATGCCTGGATCGATCCCATTGGCCACCGCGTCCAGCAGACGATCTATATGGCGACCAAGAATCTCAAACCGTCGGATGAGGCGGATCTCTTCTCGATACTCAGCTACCAGGAACCGGCCGAAGTCCTCGATCGGGACACCGTAACGGAATGCCGGCTGGAACCCTACGACAGCGTGCCGACCTACGACCCCTAGTACCTAGCCATTGGACGACCTCGCCCTGACGGAACGGTGTGCCCCTTGAAATTCCTGCGAAATCTGCCGACCATCGTAAAACTCGCAATTGCGCCCGTGGGTTTGCTCCTGCTCATGGCCGTGCTGGCGCTGGTGATGAGCAGCACGCTGACCCGAACCGACGTCGCGCTGGATCACCTGATCGATTCCCTCGAAGGAAAATCCAGGGTCCTGGCCGAAGCCCAGCGCGACGCGACCGCGGTCCAGGGAGAGATGTATCGGATCGTGGGGCTGCTGAACAACGAGGCCGACGCCGGCCACCTTCAGGAACTTGCCCTCGAGGCGCAGCATAGGATCCTGCAAATCAAGGAGGACCTCGAGCAGCTGTCCCGCATGAGCCCGCTGACCGCCGAGGAAAGGAAAGCCAACGAGGAGCTCATTACCGCTCTCGATGCTTACTTGGTATCCGTGCGCAAGACGGCCGATGCGCTCGACTCGGGATTTCCTATCGCGATTATGTTCATCGTCGGCGTGGAGCAGAGCTACGATCGTGTGCGCCGGAAGATCGTCGCCTTTTCCCAGCTCGATCGAACGACCGGTCAGCGGATCCACAGCGACGCTCACTCGCGCATCCAGACCAGCCGGCAACTGGTCATACTGCTGATTGTGGCCGCAATTGTCCTGGGCGGGACCCTCGCGTACCTGACCAGCCGCATGATCAATCGACCGATTGTCGCAATCACGTCGAGGATGTCGAAAATTGCGGGAGGAGGGGACACGGATTTGCCGATCCCCGGGATGGACCGGCGCGACGAGATCGGAGCCATGGCGCAAGCGCTCGAAGTCTTCAAGAACAATGCCATAGAGATCAAGAGCTTGCTGGGAGAGTTGCAGGAGTCGAAAGCCCAGCTGGAAGACCTGAACCGAACCTTGGAAGAGAGGGTGGAACGGCGTACGGCGGAGTTGGAGGCGGCACAGGACCAGCTCCTACGCAACGGGCGACTCGCCACGCTCGGGCAGCTGACCGCCACGGTGACCCACGAGCTACGCAATCCCTTGGGCGCGCTGCGCACCGCCTTGGCCACGATCAGAAAGCTGGAGCGCGATGCGCCGCCGATGATGCGGAGTTCTGTCGAGATCGCCGATCGCAGCGTCACCCGCTGCGACAATATCATCAGCGACCTGCTCGACTTCACGCGCCTGCGCCGGCTGCAGTTGGAGATCACGGACTTCGATCGGTGGCTCGGCGAGGTGCTGGACGAGTACGCGCTGCCCGCGGGCATCGAGCTGCGCCGCCAGCTCGAGTCCGGCGTGCGTCTCGCCGTCGACCACGACCGCATCCGCCGCACGGTACTCAACCTGCTGGACAATGCCTGCCAAGCCATGACGGAAGAGGGGGAGGCCACGGCCGACGGGCGGCAGCGTGTTTTGACGGTGGCCGCCCGCTTGGCGCGCGAGCGCCTGGAGCTGTCGATCGGCGATACGGGCTCCGGAGTTCCCCCGGAGGAATTCGAGAGGGTCTTCGAGCCGCTCTACAGCACCAAGAGTTTCGGTGTCGGCCTCGGGCTTCCCATAGTTCGCCAGATTATCGAGGCTCACGGCGGCGGGGTCGAGCTGAGCAGCGAGGCGGGGCAGGGCACGCGGGTCGTGGTCTGGCTGCCCCTGCACGCGCAGGACCAGCGGGCGGCGTCATGAGGGTCCGGCTCCGGTCCGGGTCGACGGTTCGGCGCCGGGCTGGGGCGAAATCCGCAAGCCCCCGATAGGTCACCGGCTTCGCCTTCCATCAGGTCCCCCGACCTGATACAAAAAAGACGGATGGAGGAGGCGGCGGCGCCCCGCAGAGGCGGTGCCAAGAAAGGCCCGCGGGCGTGGGCCGCGTTCTCGAGAACAATCGTGCAGGGGAGGGAGAGGATCATGAAGAAATACGTTCTAGGCGCCGTCCTGGCCGCGGGCCTGGCGGTCGCGGCGTTCCAGGCCCAGGCCATGGAGGACACGCTGGTCGTGGTGACGTCCTATCCGCCGGACACCACGGAAACCGTCAAGGCGGCCTTCGAGACGCGGCATCCCGGCGTCAAGGTCGAGATGCTCAAGAAGAAGACCACGGCCGGCATCAAGTACCTTCAGGAGACCGCCGGCAACAACCAGTCGGACATGTTCTGGGCCTCGGCGCCCGACGCCTTCGAGGTGTTGAAGGGCGACGACCTTCTGGTCAAGTACCAGACCAAGGTGACCGGCATTCCCGAGAAAGTCGGCGCTTTCCCGATCAACGACCCGGAGGGCTACTACAAGGGCTTCGCCGCCTCGGGCTACGGCATCATGTGGAACACCCGTTACGTCAAGGCGAAGAAGCTGCCCGAGCCCGCGGAGTGGGAGGACCTCAAGAAGCCGGTCTACCACGGCCACGTGGGCATGAGCGCGCCGTCGCGCTCGGGCACCACGCACCTGACGGTCGAGACCCTGCTGCAGGGCAAGGGCTGGGAGGACGGCTGGGCCGAGTGGAAGGCGATCGCCGGCAACTTCAAGACCGTGACCGAGCGCAGCTTCGGCGTGCCAGACGGCGTCAACAGCGGCCAGTTCGGCGTCGGCATCGTGATCGACTTCTTCGGCCTGTCTTCCAAGGCCTCGGGGTTCCCGGTCGAGTACGTCTATCCCTCGGTGACCACGCTGGTGCCCGCCAACATCGCCATCGTCAAGAACGCGCCCCATCCCGAGGCGGCGGCGGCCTTCATCGAGTTCCTGCTCTCGCCGGAAGGCCAGGAGGTCCTGCTGGACCCCAAGATCCGGCGCCTGCCGGTGAACCCGGCAACCTACGCCAAGGCCCCGGCCGGCTTTCCCAATCCCTTCGAGGACAAGTCGATCGGCGCGGCGGTCGAGTTCGACCTGGCGCTCTCCAAGGGCCGCTACAACGTGGTCAACTCGCTGTTCGACGTGATGATCACCTACCGCCTGGACGACCTGAGGGCGGCCACCAAGGCGATCCAGGACGCCGAGGCGGCGCTGTCCGGCAAGTCCAGCGCGGAAGCCGAGAAGCTGCTCGACGAGGCCCGGAGGCTGGTCGCGGCGGTGCCGATTTCCGCGGCCGAGGCGAGCGAAGAGGACTTCAACGCCATCTTCAAGAAGAAGCGCAAGAAGGCGACCACCAAGGTGACCGGCCGCCAGGCCGAGGTCGAGCAGGACTGGGACAGCCAGGTCAAGGCGAACTACGCCAAGGCCAAGGACCTGGCCGAACAGGCCAAGTCGATGCTCTGACGGGGATGTGACCGGGCGTCATGCTCGGACGGGACCCGGCGCCAGGAGACGCCGGGCCCCGTCCCTCGTTCCGGTCCGAGTGTCAGGCTCAAAATGAAGTGCTGATTTGGGCGGATGCACCCCGGAAACCCTCGCCCATCGGGAGAGGGTGGCGAGGCGAAGCCGAGCGGGTGAGGGCCAGTTGGTTTGGGAGGCTGCCGAAACGCGCCGGAGCTTTGGGAAGAACTTCGAAACCAACTCGCCCTCACCCTCCCGCTACGCGGGCCCCTCCCTCTCCCAGAGGGCGAGGGGAAATTTCGCTGACGCAGGACAGGGCTTAACCGGACATCAGTGGATCAAGTTCGGCCATGACAAACTCTGGCGTGGAACTGCTAAAGCCATGATCTGCCTTCGTTCTTTTTGGGTCGGGTGCTAAGCGAATGCGGGGACGGCGGTGACTTCGTTCTCGCGCCGGCAATGGGCGCCGGGCGCCGTCGGCCTGCTGCTGGCGGCCTTCCTCGTCGTGTTTCTCGTGGTCCCCGTGGTCAAGGTCATATTCGTGGCCTTCCAGGACCCCAACACGGGGGCCGTCACGCTCATCAATTTCGTCGATTTCTTCAACACCTCGCTGTTCCGGGACTCCTTCGTCAACTCGCTCTATGTCGCCGGCACGTCGGTGATCGTGGCCTCGGTCATCGCGCTGCCGCTCGCCTACTTCACGACGCGCTTCAACTTCGGCGGCGCCGTCCTGATCCAGACCCTGGGGATTATCCCGCTGATCATGCCGCCCTTCGTCGGCGCCGTGGCCATGCAGCTTCTCC
The DNA here is from genome assembly GCA_947259625.1 of uncultured Kiloniellales bacterium. Taxonomy (GTDB): domain Bacteria; phylum Pseudomonadota; class Alphaproteobacteria; order Kiloniellales; family JAKSDN01; genus CAMYKD01. Next base: position 6,944 of record CAMYMY010000098.1, read on the forward strand.
TGGGGCCGAACGGCTCGGTCAACCTGCTGCTGGACGAGTGGTTCGGGATCAACATCCCCTTCATGGAGGGCCTGAACGGGGTCGTCCTGGTGGAAAGCGTCCACTACTTCCCGTTCATCCTGATCAACCTCTCGGCGGCGCTCAACAACATCGATCAGGCGATGGAGGAATCGGCGCAGAACCTGGGGTCGAGCGGCCTGCGCCTCTTCCGGCGCATCGTCTTTCCACTGGCCATGCCGGGCTACGTGGCCGGCGCCTCGCTCGTGTTCCTCAAGGTGTTCGACGACCTCGGCACGCCGCTGCTGCTGAACATCAACACCATGCTGGCGCCGCAGGCCTATCTGCGCATCTCGTCGATCGGCATCTCCGATCCCATGGGCTACGTCATCTCGGTGATCCTGGTCGCCTTCTCCCTGTTCTCGCTCTGGGTCTCGCTGCTGACCTTGCGGGGCAAGGACTACGCGACGGTGCAGAAGGGCGGCGGGGGCCTGAGGAAACGCGACCTGCGGCCCTGGGAGAAGGCGGGCTGCTATGCGGTCGTGGTGCTGATCCTGCTGCTCGTGCTGTCGCCCCACATCGGCCTGATGCTGCTGTCCTTCGGCACGGTCTGGTCCTACAGCGTGCTGCCCGACGCCTATACCGTCGACCACTATCTCAGGGTCTTCGGGACGGCATCGCAATACATCACCAACACCCTGCTCTACGCCGGGCTGGCCGGCCTCGCCGACGTGATCCTCGGCACGGCAATCGCCTACATCGTCTGGCGCACGGGTCTGGCCGGGCGCAAGTGGCTGGATTACGTGGGCATGGGGGCCGTCGCGATCCCGGGTGTGGTGCTGGGCATCGGCTATCTCAGGACCTTCTATGATTTCCAGGTGCCCGTGATCGACAAGCCGCTGGCCTCGTGGTGGGTGATCATCGTGGTCGCGCTCGCCGTCCGCCGGCTGCCCTACGCGCTGCGCGCCTGCGTGGCCGCCCTGCAGCAGGTCAGCGAGATGCTCGAGGAGGCGGCCGAGAACCTAGGCGCCACCAAGGCCCGCACCGTGTGGCGGATCACGGTGCCGCTCATGAGCGGCGGCATCCTTGCCGGCTTCGTGACCAGCTTCGCGACGGCCTCGGTCGAGCTGTCGGCGACGATCATGCTGGTCTCGGCCGAGTCCGACGCGCCGCTGGCCTACGGCATCTACGAGTTCATGCAGTCGGCGTCGGGCCGGGGCCCCGGCGCCGCGCTCGGCATCATCGCGGTGGTCATCGTCGGCATCGGCACCTACGTGTCGCACCGCGTCATCGAGCGCGGCCGGCGCGAGCGTGCCCCCGATGTCGCGTTGGCGGCAGGCGTATGAGGAGCAGGACCGTGAGCCAGACCCAGAGCGCCGCCCAGCGTGCCACCCAGAGCACAGACGTGACGATCGAGAACCTTTCGCTCTCCTTCGGCACCACCGAGGTCCTCAAGGGCATCGACCTGACCATCGGCAGGGGCGAGTTCTTCACCTTCCTGGGCCCCTCGGGCTCGGGCAAGTCGACGCTCTTGAGGGCGATCGCCGGCTTCGGGCCGCGGCCCAGCGGCCGCATCCTGATCGGCGGGGAGGAGGTCACGCGCCTGCCGCCGTGGAAGCGCAACCTGGGCATGGTGTTCCAGAGCTATGCGCTCTGGCCGCACATGACGGTGCGCAGGAACGTCGCCTTCGGCCTCGAGGAGCGCAAGCTGCCGAGGGAGGAGATTCGCCGGCGGGTCGAGGCCGCGCTCGAGCTGGTCGGCCTGCTCGACCTGGCGGAGCGGCGGCCCTCGCAGCTCTCCGGCGGCCAGCAGCAGCGCGTCGCGCTGGCCCGCACCATCGTGGTCGAGCCGCGGGTGCTTCTGCTCGACGAGCCGCTCAGCAACCTGGACGCCAACCTGCGCGTCCAGATGCGCCGGGAGATCCTCGACCTGCAGCGCAAGCTCTCGCTCACGACGATCTTCGTGACCCACGACCAGGAGGAGGCCAACACGACCTCCGACCGCATCGCGGTGCTGAACGACGGCGTGCTCCAGCAGGTCGGCTCGCCGGTGGAACTCTACGACCGGCCCGCCAACCTCTTCGTCGCGGGCTTCCTGGGCACCGCGAACGTGCTCGAGGGGCGGGTGGAGGCGCAGGCCGGCCGGCCGCTCTTCCGGACCGCCGACGGCATAGAGGTCCCGCTGATCGAGGGGCCGGATGGGCCGTGCAGCATCGTCTTCCGGCCGCAGAACCTAGTCATCGTCGCCGAGGGCGGCGAGCCGGCGGGCGGCGCGGGCGCGGTCAAGCTGTCCGGCGTCGTCCGCCACCGGGAGTTCCTGGGCAGCATCATCCGCTACGCCGTCGAGGTGGCCGGAAACGTCATCCTGGTCGACGACAGCCACCAGCGCGGCCAGGTCACCCTGGACGCCGGCGAGCCGGCCGACCTGTTCTTCAACCCCGACGAGGTCGTGGCGCTCGCCGGCTGACCGCACGCGCCTTCAGGACGCGAGCGAGATCGCCCGGCCGGCGCCGGCGGGCGTTGCCTCGAGCGCGGCCCCCACCTTCCCGGCCAGCTCATGCCTATGGAAGGGCTTCTCGAGGAAGCCGGCGCCGGTTTGCAGAAGCGCGTCGCGCCCGACCTCGGTATCGGCATAGCCCGACATGAACAGAACCTTGAGGGCCGGGTGACGGCGCCTGGCCTGCTCCGCCACCTCCGGCCCGCTCATGCCGCCGGGAAGCACCACGTCGGACAGCAACAAGTCGATCCGGGACGCTCGGTCGAGGGTCGCGAGCGCGGCCTTGCCGTCCTCCACCTCGAGGACCTCGTAACCGAGATCCTGAAGCATCGAGACGGCGAGCTTACGGACATCGGGGTCGTCCTCGAGTACCAATATGCTCTCACCGCGCCCTCTGGTCTCGGTCGCCGCTTCCTGCGACGGCCGGACAACGGCCGCCTCGGCATGCGGCAGGTAAAGTGGATTGTCACGTGGCCGCCGGTCTGCTTGACGAAGCCGTAGACCATGCTGAGGCCGAGACCGCTGCCTTTGCCGACATCCTTGGTCGTGAAGAAGGGTTCGAAGGCGCGCTCCAGGACCTCGCTCCGCATGCCGCAGCCGGTATCGCCGACCGCCAGCACGGCATAGCGACCCGGGTCCGCGTCCAGCCGTGCGGCCACATCACCGTCTTCCATGTGCTCGTTTGCTGTCTCGATGGTCAAGACGCCGCCGTCGGGCATGGCGTCGCGCGCGTTGATCGCCAGGTTCAGGAGCGCGTTCTCCAACTGTCCCGGGTCGGCCAAGGCGGTCCACAGCCCAGGGGCCGTCGAGGTCCGGATCTCTATGGTCTCCCCCAAGGTTCGCTCCAGCAGGTCCGACATTTCGGCGACGATGGCGTCGAGCTCGATCGTCCGCGGGTGGAGCGGCTGCTTACGCGAGAAGGCCAGAAGCTGCCGGGTCAGCTCGGCGCCTCGGGACGCCGCCCGCAAGATCGCCTTTGTGGCCCGGTCGTCTTCGCCGAGGCGGTGCTGGAGAATCTCGGCATTGCCCAGAATGACGGCGAGCAGGTTGTTGAAGTCGTGCGCCACCCCGCCCGTGAGATTCCCCACCGCCTCCATCTTCTGGGTGTGGCGCAGCTTGTTCTCCACCCGTTTCGACTCCGTGATGTCCTGGATCGTCGTATGCTCCTGGACGACGGTCCCCTTGGCGTCGAAGACGGGCCGCGCGATCTCGCGGACGTGCCGGGCCTCGCCGCC
>CAMYMY010000099.1:0-1515 GCA_947259625.1 uncultured Kiloniellales bacterium
CGCCTCGACCACCTCGTGCTCACGGTGCGCGATATCGAGGCGACCTGCGCCTTCTACGAAAAGGTCCTCGGCATGCGGCGCGAGACCTTCGGCGAGGGCCGCACGGCACTCCGCTTCGGCAGCCAGAAGATCAACCTCCATCCGCACCCGAGCCCGATCGACACCAAGGCCGCCGCGCCGACGCCCGGCTCGGCCGACTTGTGTTTCATCGCCGAGACGCCGGTCGAGGACGCCTTGGCGTATCTCGAAGCCTGCGGCGTCGCGGTCGAGGCGGGACCGGTGCCGCGCGCCGGAGCGGCGGGGCCGATTACCTCCGTCTATTTCCGCGACCCGGACGGCAACCTGATCGAGGTGTCGAATTACGGGCGGGAATGATAGGCTTGTCCCTCGAAGGCGGTGATACCGAAGGTATTGGATCAAGATGAGCGTTTCCGATTTGACCGAGAAGGAGCAGGCTGTCGTCTACGACTGCCTGCGCGCCGCGACCGAAGGCCCGTTCTTTGCCGAGCGGGAGTTCGGGGCGCTGTTCGGCATGGCGCGCGCCGAGGTCGGTTCGGTGATGCGGGCGTGGCCGCGGGTGGACCGGTCCGACGAGACGGTGTCGCTGGCGATCAGCAACGCCATCGCCAACCTGCTCAGGCAGACGCATGTCCTGCCCGAGGAACGCCGGCGCTGGGTTCCGGCCTCGGACGAGGAGATCGTCGCCATCCTCGGCAAGTGGCACGACGCCACCGTCGTGGCCCCGTCGCAGGTCCTCCGGACCTTGGGCGACCTGATGAGCCGGATCTCCGAAACCTGCTACGAAGCGCCCTGGATGGTCGGGACGGAATACATGGTGCCCGAGCTCTGCCGCCGCGCAGCGGCAACCGGCGAGCCGCAGCCCTGGGCGCGCGGCGAGGTCGCGCCCGCCGTGGCCCGGCACCTGACCGAGCTGGCCGGCAAGCTGGGCGGCTGGGCCAGGCTCGAAGAGGGCGGGACCGGCTACCTGCCCTTCGACCCCTTCCCGACGCCGGGCCGGTTCCTGGAAGAGCTGGATTTCTGGAAGCGGAAGGCCGGCCAATAGGGATCGCTCGGCCGGTCCGGTGCTAACGATCCCCCCGGCCCCAATTCCGCGGCCCGCCGGGTCCCGTATCGGCTTCTCTACGAAGTCTGGACGGCGAGCCGGGCGAGCGGGCGCTCGTTGATCGGCAGGTGGACGACCGCGGCCAGCAGGCCGAGCGCGACGCCCGCCCACCACACCGGGTCGTAGGAGCCCATGGTGTCGTAGAGGTAGCCGCCCAGCCAGATGCCGATGAAGCTGCCGATCTGGTGGCTGAAGAACACGATGCCGAACAGCGTCGCCATGTAGCGCACGCCGAAGACCTGGGCCACGATGCCCGTGGTCAGCGGCACGGTCGAGAGCCACAGGATGCCCATGACCGCCGCGAAGGCGTAGATCGTGATCTCGGTCTTGGGCGCCAGCAGCAGGGCCATGATCGCGATCGCCCGGGCGAAGTAGATGACGCTGAGCCCCCC
>CAMYMY010000099.1:1579-11465 GCA_947259625.1 uncultured Kiloniellales bacterium
GGCCCAGGTCCCTCACGTAGGCCGGGAAGTGCACGGTGATGAAGGCCACGTGGAAGCCGCAGACGAAGAAGCCGATGGTCAGCAGCACGTAGCCGCCGTGGCCGGCCGCCTCGCGCAGCGCCTCGGCGATCGTCTGGTCGCTGTGGGCCTCGCCCTTGGCCGAGGTATCGCTCGGCAGCACGAAGGCGAGCGGGATGATGATCAGCGTCGTGGCGGCCAGGACCAGCAGCGCCGGCTGCCAGCCGAAGGCGGCGATGAAGCCCTGGCCGAGCGGCGAGAACACGACCTGGCCGAAGGAGCCCGCCGCCGTGCCGAGGCCGAGCGCCAGCGAGCGCCGCTCGGGGCCCACGACCCGCGCCATGGCGGCCATGGCGATCGAGAAGGCGGTGAACGCCACGCCCACGCCGGTCAGGACTCCGCCGAAGAGATGCAGCGCCAAGCTGCTCTCGGCCTCCGCCATGCCCCAGACGCCCGCGGCATAGACGAGCGTCCCGAAGGCGAGCACGCGCGGTGGCCCGTAGCGGTCGGCGAGCGCGCCGGCGACCGGCAGGGCCGCGCCCCACAGCAGGTTCTGCAACGCCATGGCCAGCGCGAAGGTCTCGCGGTCCCAGCCCCTGGTGACGGTCATCGGCTCGAGGAACAGGCCGAAGACCGAGCGCACGCCGAAGCCGACCGTGGCGATCAGGCAGCCGGCCGCCAGGACGACCAGCGGCGTGCGCCAAGCCGGCGCGGAGGAGGGGGCGGTCGTGGAGGTCATGACAGTCTATTTCTCCTACCTCGTAGGTCGCTCTGGCCGTCCGTTCACTGCGGATTGTTCACTGGCCGGCGATTGCCTTAAGGACAAGATACAATCCAGCTCTCGTTTGTCATCACCGGGCTTGACCCGGTGATCCAGGGAACCTTCGAGGCCAGTCCTTTCCTGGATTGCCGGATCAAGTCCGGCAATGACAGATGGTGCTGACTGCGAGGCTGTTAGGCTCATGCCATCCGGCTCGGCTGTCACTGCGCCCTCAAAGTGGGAAGATCAGGCAGGTCGTGGTGCCGTGGGCGAGCAGCTTGCCGGCGCCGTCGGTGAGCCGCCCCTCGGCGACGCCGATCCGCCGGCCCGCCTGCACCACCTTGCCCTCGGCGTCGACGGGTCCGGTGTCGCCGGTGATCGCGCGCACCAGGTTGATCTTGAACTCGAGGGTCGTGTAACCGCTGCCCTTCGGCAGGGTCGACTGGACGGCGCAGGCCATGCAGGAGTCGAGGAGCGTGGCATACCAGCCGCCGTGCACCGAGCCGATCGGGTTGTAGTGCGCGAAGCCGGGGGTGCCGCAGAAGAGCGCACGGCCGTGCTCGACCTCCGAGAGCTCGAAGTCGAGCGTGTGCGCGATCGGCGCCGCGGGCAGGCGGCCGTCGCGGATCGCGGAGAGGAACTCCAGGCCGCTCATCTGCTCGAGCGTCTCGAGTGGCGCGAGGCCGGTATCACGTTCCGCCGCGCCGACATCGCCTGTGGACATCCAAACGCACTCCGCTGTAGACTCGTGCAACTACACTGGTGTAAATGCACGAGCATGTCAATGCCCGCCGACACGCCCGAAGGAAGAGCCGAAGGGTCGGCCGTGCCCGAGACGCCCTGCACCTGCGCGGCGCTCCGCCGCACGGCCCGGCGCCTGACCCGCGCCTACGACCGCGCGCTCCGGCCGGCCGGCCTGCGCCTGACCCAGTACTCGGTCCTGGCCAACCTGGCGCGGGCGGAGGGCGAGGGGAGCGGCCTCACGGTCACTGACCTGGCCCGGCGTCTCGCCATGGACCGCACGACCCTGACCCGCAACCTGCGCCCCCTCGAGGCGACCGGCTGGCTCTTGATCGCCGCCGGCCCCGACCGCCGCAGCCGCGCGATCGAGATCACGGACGAGGGCCGCCGCGTCTTCGAGGCGGCCCAGCCCCTCTGGCAGGCCGCCGAATGCGCCTTCCGCCAGAGCCTGGGGCGCGAGGAGGCGGCGGAACTCAGGCGGCTTCTGGATGCCGCGATGGGGAGCGTGGTATAGCCAGCACGGGTTATTCGACGGCAGCCGCCACCGCGCGCTTCCTGCGCCAGGGCCCTAGCTGCCGTGCTTGCCGTGGCTTGGCTGCATGGCGCCGAGCTTTTCGACCGTCACCTCGATCTCGAGGGATCCGGCGCGCTCGAAGGTCAGGGTCACCGGAAAGCGCGCGCCTTCCTTCAAGGGCGCGGCCAGGCCCATGAGCATGATATGCAGGCCGCCGGGCGCGAGCACCGTGGGCGAGCCCGGGACGACCTCGATCGCCTTCACGGGTCGCATCTTCATGATGCCGGCCTCCATCGAATGCGTGTGCAGTCCGGCGTGCTTGGCGGCTGGGCTCGATGCCCCGACGAGGCGGTCGGGCGTGGCCCCCTGGTTCGTCAGGGTCAAATAGACCGCGCCGTTCGGGACGCGTCCCGGCGTCGCCCGCGCCCAGGGTCGGTCCACGCGCAGGTCGCCGACCTCGTAGTCCTGGGCGGAAGCGGGCGCGGCTAGAACGGCCGCTATCAAGGCGGCGACGGCAATGAAAGAGTGTTTCATGATCTCATCCTCCTGTCGCGAGACGCGTTTTCTCGAGCTCCGCGGCGATGGCCTTGGCCATGTCCTCCGGTGACGTCTTGTGAGGGAATACGGTGCGATAGCCGCCGTCCGGCCCCATGAGATAGGTGAAGGCCGAGTGGTTCATGAGGTAGTCGTCGGCTTGCGCCTCGGTTGTTTGCCCGTCGCGGGCGTCCTCGGTGCCGCCGGACGCCGGGTAGAAGGCCTTGGCGTAGAAGGCCCGGTAGGCCTTGGCGGTGGCCGCGATCTGTTCCTCGTTGCCCGTGAGCCCGATCAGGCGGGGGTGGAAGTTGCCCACGTATTCGGCCAGGGCCTCCGCCGTGTCCCGCTCCGGGTCGACGGTGATGAGAATGGGCTGCACCGCCTCGCCCTTTTCCCCCAAAAGGTCCAGGGCCTGGCTCATGACCAGAAGCTCGGTGGGACAGACGTCCGGGCAAAAGGTATAGCCGAAGAACACCAGCATGAACCTGCCCCGGAAGGCGGCGTCGCTGACGGTCTCGCCGGTATGGGCGACCAGCTCGAAGGGCCCGCCGATCTCGATTGCGGTCGCGCCCGTCCCCGACCGGGTTGCGGTTGCCCCGACCGTGACCGCCGGCCTGGACTTCGCATACCAGGTCAGCGCGGCCCAGGTCATGGCGACCATGGCGACCACGGCCAGGACCACCGTGGCGGCGCGTGTCGTAAGGGAAAGTTTCATTTCGTCCTTGCTCAAAGAGCCAATAGGCGCGTTCGCGCCGAGGCGGGAACACAGAGCCGGGACAACCGCGAGAGCGCTTGCTCCGGGCTGCCGAATTGTCAGGATATCGAGGAAGGGGGCGGCGCCCTGATGCTTGGCGTCTTGGCGGAGGGGTTGGAGAGAACGGGTTGGCCCGCCGGAAGGTATCCGGCGTGCTCGGACGGCCGGCGGTCATTTGCAGCGGGAACACCCTGCGCCGATGCGAAAGGCGTCGCCTGACTCAGGCAGAAGTGACAGGGCTTCTGAGGTTTCTGAATCGGCGCGACCGGTTGGCCGTCGTCGTCGAGGTCGAACCAGACGAGGCCTTCAGGCGTGCAGATCGGTATGCGCTCGGCATCCTGGTTCCCCATGGCCGCCATGGCGTAGACCGGTACGGCGGCATGCCAGAGCATCGCCGCGAGCGCCAGCCAGGCTGCCGGCCTGCCACGCGGCCGCTGCCCCAGGGGCGGGATTGTCACCTCGCCGCCGTGGCCTGGGCGATCATGGTGCTTGCACGCCGACCGCGGTCGATACAAGGGTGAATACTCCAGCACTCCGAACCTGGGCCATTCCGGCTGGGCCGTGGCCGGTCGTCTTGATCTTCGAACCAGCTCGGTACGGAACATTGATCGGCTTCGAAACAACCCCGGTCCGGACGGAGCCATAACAGGCCACAATCTTGCGGTCCTTGACCCTGGTCAATGCCAAAAGCGCAATTGCGCGATAACGACTAATCTGTTGGAGTAAGTCCATCGCCACGAGAGCGGATGAGGAGTGTGTCATGCCCTTGGGAGATATCCTGGTCATTACGGAGGACCACAAGAAGGCCGCCGGCGAGATCACGGACCTGGTCCTGGAGAGCCACAAGGGCGACAGGATCTCCATCGCGATCGGCGCGGAATCCGGCGCCGGCAAGTCCGAGATCAGTCACGTGATCGCCAGCAGCCTGTTCAAGTCGGACAAGCAGCTGAAGTCCTTCATCGTCCACACCGACGATTTCTTCGCGCTGCCCCACAAGGAGCGCAACGAGCTCAGGCGCACGACCGACCTGGAGAGCGTGGGACCCTCCGAAATCGATTTCGACGAGCTGAACTACGTCCTGAAGAGCTTCGAATCCGGCAGCCAGATCCTGCTGCCGATCATGGAGTTCATCACCTCGTCCGCCTACAAGCTGCTGGTCGACTTCAAGGGTGTCGATGTGCTGATCTGCGAGGGCCTCTATGCGCCGATGCTCGGCGTGACGCACAAGATGTTCATCGACATGACCTATCACGACAACAAGGAATTCAACCTCCGACGGGGCAAGGAGATCCCCGACGAGTTCAGGCAGAGGGTGCTGGAGAAGGAGCACCAGGCGGTCAGCGGACTAAGGAAGAGCGTCGACTACCTGATCACCAAGGACTACTCGCTAAGCAAGCTGTGAGGTCGACGCCGTGGGGGATTTTCATCAAGGCGGAGAGATCTCCACCTTGCACCGCTTCCACACCGCGAATCTCGAGCGGCTGGAGCGCGAGCTGGAGCAGCTTTCCGCGGATAGACCGATCACCCTGGTGGTGCCCGCGCTGGTCAGCGAACTCCATCGTCCTGCGCTCAGGCGCATCGTGGCGGAGCTGAGCGAGGTCAAGTATCTGCATCAGATCGTCGTCTCCCTGGACAACTCCGACGGCGACGGCTTCCGGCATGCCAAGGACTTCTTCGGCGTGCTTCCGCAGACGGTCAGGATCATCTGGAACGCGGGCGAGCAGGTGCAGTCACTCTATCAGCGGCTCGATCAACACGGCCTGAAGGTCGGGGCCAACGGCAAGGGCCGCGCGGTCTGGATCGGGCTCGCCTACGCGCAGGCCGAAGGCCGCAGCCATATGGTCGCCCTGCACGACTCCGACATCGTCAATTACGAGCGCGGCCTGCTGGCGCGGCTCTGCTATCCGGTCGCCAACCCCAACCTCAACTACGAGTTCTGCAAGGGGTACTACAGCCGGATCAACGACCGGCTCTACGGGCGGGTGACCCGGCTGTTCGTGACGCCGCTGATCCGTGCCATGCAAAGGGTCTTCGGCTACAAGCCCGTGCTGGTCTATCTGGACAGCTTCCGCTACCCCCTGGCCGGCGAGTTCGCGCTGACCACCGAGCTGGCACGGGCGAACCGGATACAGGGCGACTGGGGCATGGACTTCGGCCTTCTGGCCGAGGTCTTCCGCAACAGCTCCACGCAGCGCATCTGCCAGGTCGACCTCATCGATTCCTACGAGCACAAGCATCAGCCGATCTCCGAGGCCGACCCCCACAAGGGCCTGTTCAAGATGTCCATCGACATTGCCAGGACGTTTTGCCGCATTATGGTCTCCGAAGGCGAGGTGTTCTCGGAGGGTGTCGTCGAGACGCTGCTGGCGGCCTACCTCGGGACGGCCCGGGATATGATCAAGAAATACTCTGACGACGCCTTGATCAACGACCTGCCCTATGATCGGCACCGGGAGGATCTGGCCGTACGGACCTTCGCCCAGGGGCTGCGCATCGGCGCCGCCTCCCTTCTGGAAGAGCCCCTGGAGCATCCCGAGATGCCCAACTGGAACCGCGTGACCTCCGAGATTCCCCGGTTTCCGGCAATGCTGAAAGAGATCGTCGAAAGCGAGCAATGTTAGCGGAATCGAGCAGGGACACCGAGCTGCGGGAAGGTCTCCGCTCTCGGCTTGTTGTCTTTTCCGATCTCGACGGAACGCTTCTGGACGGAAAGGATTACTCCTTCGACCGGGCGAAGCCGGCCCTGCGGCTGCTCGCTGAGCAAGGAATTCCGCTCGTGCTGTGCAGCAGCAAGACCCGCGCCGAGGTGGAGTTCTATCGGAAGCATCTGGGCAACCGCGATCCCTTCGTGGTGGAGAACGGCGGCGCGGTCTACGTTCCAAGGGACTGTTTTGCCTTCGGCTTCGACCATGATCGCGCGACGGCCGATTACCTGGTGCTCGAACTCGGCGCCCCTTACAAGACGCTCGTGCGGTCCCTTGGCGAGATTAAGCGCAAAACCGGGATCCCGTTGCGAGGCTTCTCCGACATGACGGTCGAGGAGGTCGCCGCGCGCTGCGCTCTGTCGCTCCGTCAGGCGGCGCGGGCCAAAGAGCGCGAGTACGACGAACCCTTCCTGATCCCGCAAGAGGGCCAGGTTGCCACCGTCATGGCCGCCACCGATCTTCCCGTTACCCAAGGGGACCGGTTCTATCACCTCTCGGCGAGCGACAAAGGCAGGGCCGTTTCCGTACTGATGGGTCTGTTCAAGCGCGCGCACCCCGACGCCGTGAGCGTCGGCATCGGCGACACGCTCAACGATCTCCCGCTGCTCGAGGCCGTCGACGTACCGATCGTGGTCCAGTTGGACGATGGCGGCTATGACCGCAGGGTGGTCGTTCCGGGCCTTCGATATGCTGACGGCGTGGGCCCCGCAGGCTGGAACGCGGCCGTTACGATGCTTGTCGACGGCGCGGCCGCGGACCTGACACGCTAAGAGCCTGACCCAGAAAGAATGAAAGCGAGCGAATGTGTTGGCGATATCATGCAATAGATTGTCATGGCCGGGCTTGACCCGGCCATCCAGGGAATGCCTGTTGCAGACGCTGTCCTGGATCGCCGGGTCAAGCCCGGCGATGACAAGCAGGGTTTGCTAGCTCATTGATATCACGCGCTTCGTCTTGAGTCGGACTCTAAGACTTGACGCGGTAGGGAAGGGCGATGCCATGGAGGAACTCGAGACGCTCAAGGCCGCGGTGCGGGGCAAGAGGATCCACCTGTTCGGTCCGCCGGGCTGCGGCAAGGGCAACCGGTCCAAGGACCTTCAGGCCCTCGGGTTGGTGCACGTCGCCTCAGGCGTCGCCTTGCGGTCGAGTGTTCGCGACGATCCGGACCCCGCGCTGTCGAAGCAGGCGCGCGAATTCATGGAGCGCGGGGCGCTGGTTCCCGACGAGATCGTGGTTCCCATCGTCATGGCGCACCTGAACCGGAAGGAGTGCCTGGAGAACGGCTTTGTCCTGGACGGATTTCCGCGCACCAAGGCGCAGGCCGACCTGCTGTTCTCGAAGGTCGATCTCGATCTCGTCCTGCACCTCGACGTGCCCCGGAACTTCCTGGTCTACGGCGTCGTCGGGGGCAACCGGCGCGCCTGTATCGGCTGCGCCGCCGGCTACAGCGATTTCGACCCGCCCAAGGTCGAGGGCCGGTGCGACCGCTGCGGCGGCGAGATCGTCATGCGCGCGGACGATACCGCGGCGACGATCGAGAAACGGCTCGAGAGCTATGACGCCGAGACGCGAACCTTCCTGCCGGACCTGGAAGCCAAGGGAATCGTGGCGGTGCTGCCGATCACTGTCGCCGACGACGAGGAGGTCGACGTGAGGTGCCTCAAGACGCTGCGCGGCGAGGTCTATCGGGTCGAAACCGGCGACGGCGGCACCGCACGCATGCTGAACCTCGAGGGCATGCGCGCGCGGCTCTATCGCTTCTTGGCGGAGAGGTTTTCGTAAGGAGGCCGACCATGGGGTGGAAGCCGCTCAATATCGTCATCGAGACGCTCGGACTCGGATACCTCTACCGGCGCATGCAGGGCGCCTACTACAACAAACGCCATCCCGAGTACGACCTGTTCAACGCCCTGGCGCTCAAGAGCGGACTGCCGGGCAGCGAGGTGTTCAGGTTCACCACCGACGGCCAGGAGGTCACCCTGGTTCCTATGGGCCAGCACCTCGATCAGCACGGCGGCGACGAGATCCCCGATCTGCGCTCGCTGCGCTGGGACTTCGACAAGCCCGACGGCAAGATCGCCTGGATCACGAAGTTTCGCTTGCACGAGGGAAAGCATCTGACCGAGTTCGTCACCGAAGGCCCGGTGCGGGTCCACTTTCTCCCCGAGGCCGAATGCCTGGCCATCGGGGGCGGGCGAAACCGCATGCTGGCCCTCATGCGGCTGGGCTACCGGAACGCGCTCCAGCTGCGGCAGGCCGAGTGGGACGAGGAGAACCAGAAGTACGTCAACGGCGACATCGCCATCAACTCCCCCGGCAAGCCGGTTTGGGACGACATCCCGCCCGATACGTCGCGGCAGGGCTGGGTCGACAAGACCAAGCGCTGGGAGGACGCCTGGCGGCAGGGACTGAGACTGACGCTGGGGGAGGTCTACGAGGCGGTGTTCCGGTAACGGCTCTCCAGCGTCCCCTCACTCCGCCGCCTTCCTGCCCTGCGCTGCGGCCTTAAGCGCCTGGTCTAGATCCGCGATGATATCCTCGACGGTCTCCAGGCCGATCGACAGGCGGACCACGTCGGGGCCGGCGCCGGCGGCTTCCCTCTGCTCGTCGGTCAGCTGGCGGTGGGTGGTCGAGGCCGGATGCAGGATCAGCGAGCGGGTGTCGCCGATGTTGGCGAGATGGCTCAGGAGTTCGCAGGACTCGACCACCTTGACGCCGGCCTCGTAGCCACCCTTGACGCCGAAGGTGAAGAGCGCACCGCCGCTGCCGCCGAGGTACTTCTTGGCCAGCGCGTGGTAGGGACTGGATGTCAGGCCGGCGTAGGAGACCCAGGCGACCTCGTCGTGGGCCTCGAGGAACTCGGCGACCTTCTGGGCATTCTGGCCGTGGCGCTCCATGCGCAGGCTCAAGGTCTCGATGCCGAGCAGGGTCAGGAACGCGTTCATCGGCGCCATGGTCGGCCCCAGGTCGCGCAGGCCGACCGCGTGCGCGTGAGTCGTATAGGCCATGTCGCCGAAGCTCTCGTAGAAGGTGAGTCCGTGGTAGGCGGGCTCCGGCTGGGTCAGGCCGCCGAACTTGTCGTTCTGCGCCCAGTCGAACTTGCCGCTGTCGACCACCGCGCCGCCGATCACCGTGCCGTTGCCGGTCAGGAACTTGGTGGTCGAGTGGACGATCAGGTCCGCGCCCCACTCGATCGGCCGGCAGAGATAGGGCGTCGCCAGGGTATTGTCGACGATCAGCGGGATGCCAGCCTCCCGCGCGACCTTCGACAGCGCCTCCAGGTCGCTCACCACGCCGCCCGGGTTGGCGAGACTTTCCGTGAAAACCGCTTTCGTCCTGGGGGTCAGCGCCTTCCTCACGTTCTCCGGATCGTCCACGTCGACGAAGCGGACTTGCCAGTCGAATTTCTTGAAGGTCTTGCCGAACTGGGTGACCGAGCCGCCGTAGAGCCGGTTCGACGCGATGAACTCGTCGCCCGGCTCCATCAGCGGGAACAGGGTCAGCAGCTGGGCGGCGTGGCCCGAGGCACAGCCGGTCGCCCCGCGGCCGCCCTCCAGGTTGGCCAGGCGCTCCTCCAGCACCGCCACGGTCGGGTTGGTCAGGCGCGAGTAGATGAAGCCGAAGGTCTGCAGGTTGAACAGCGAGGCGGCGTGGTCGGCGTCGTAGAAGACATAGCCGGTGTTCTGGTAGATCGGCGTCTGGCGCGCCCCGGTGATCGGCTCGGGCTGCGATCCCGCATGGATCATCCGCGTCTCGAAGCCGTAGTCGTCCTTGCGCTTCTTGCTCATCCGATCCTCACCTTGCGGCGCTTGGCCGAGATGACGCGGGAGTTGAAGCCGCCCCAGGACAGCTCGGTGTGG
>CAMYMY010000100.1 GCA_947259625.1 uncultured Kiloniellales bacterium
CGTGATGACCGGGTTGAGAGAGAACTTTGGGTCCTGCATGACCATGGAGATGCGTTCGCCGCGGATGTCGCGCATGATGCGGTCGTTGGCCGAGAGCAGGTCGATGCCGTCGAATGCCAGGCACTTGGCCCGCACCCGCCCAGGTGGTCGTACGAGGCGCAGGATCGCGCGGCCGGTAACCGACTTGCCCGAGCCCGATTCGCCCACGATGCCGAGCTTCTCGCGGCCGAGAGAGAAGCTGACCCCGCGCACCGCCTCCACGAGTCCCTTGGGCGTGGCGAAATCGACGTGCAGGTCGCGGACCGTGAGCAGGGGGCTCTCCGTCATGCCGACCCCCCGCTTTTCGGGTCGAGCACGTCGCGCAGCCCGTCGCCCAGCAGGTTGAAGCCCAGGCTGACCACGAAGATGGCGATGCCGGGCACGGTCGCGACCCACCACTGGTCCAGAAGATATTGCCGCCCAGTGGAGATCATGGCGCCCCACTCGGGCAGCGGCGGCTGCGCGCCCAGGCCCAGGAAGCCCAGACCCGCGGCGGTCAGGATGATGCCCGCCATGTCCAGGGTCAGGCGGATGATCACCGAGGAGATGCAGAGCGGCGCGATGTGGCCGTAGAGGATGCGCCAACCCGACGCGCCCTGAAGCTTGGCGGCCATGATGTACTCGCTGTTGCGAATGGTGATGGTCTCGGCCCGCGCCAGGCGGGCATAGGGCGACCAAGTGGTTAGCGCGATGGCCAGCACCGCGTTCTCGATGCCGGGGCCCAGCGCCGAAACGAAAGCGAGCGCCAGAATGAGCCGCGGAAAGGCGAGGAAGATATCGGTGAAGCGCATGAGCACGTTGTCGATCCAGCCGCCGACATAGCCGGCCACGGTGCCGATCGCGAGCCCGATGGGCACCACGAGGAGGCCCACCAGCCCGACGATATAAAGCGTGATGCGCGAGCCCCAGACGACCCGGTCGTAAATGTCGCGGCCCAGTTCGTCCGTGCCGAACCAATGCTCCGCGCCCGGCGGCAGCAGGCGTCGCGACAGGACCTGCTCGGTGCCGTCGCCCTGGGTCAGGAGCGGGGCCAGGGCGGCGGCCAGCACCAGCGCGACGATGATCAGCAGCCCGGTCATGGCGATGGGGTTGCCGCTGAAGACGCGCCACCCGAGATAGAGCCGCTGGCAACGGGCGTGGAAGACGGATTCCGGCGAATCGGAGAGCAACCAGATTTTCAACCGCCGGGACGGGCTCGGGGGGACGGCCGCGCTGCGGGTCATCGCCGCGCCCTGGGGTCGACGATCCGATAGAGCGCGTCGGAGATCATGTTGATCCCGACGAAGCAGATGCCGACGACCACCGTGCCGCCGATGACGGCGTTCATGTCGGCGTTGAACAGCGAGTTGGTGATGTACTGGCCGATGCCGGGCCAGGCGAAGACCGTTTCGGTCAGAACCGAGCCTTCGAGCAGCGAGGCGTAGGTGAGGCCGATGATGGTGATCAATTGAATGAGCACGTTCCGGAAAGCATGACGCCAGATCACTGCCATTTCCGACAGGCCCTTGACGCGGGCGGTGATGACGTACTCCTGGTTCAGCTGATCGAGCATGAAGCTGCGCGTCATGCGCGCAATATAGGCGAGCGCGAAGGTCGTGAGCATGGCCGCCGGCAGGACGATATGGGAGAGCGCATTGTGGAACACCTCCCACTCCTTCTGCATCGCAGAATCGATCAATATAAAGCCCGTGGTGGGAGAATCGATCAATATAAAGCCCGTGGTGGGCTCGACGATGCCGTCGTAGTAAACCTCGATGCGGCCTGGACCGGGCAACCACTCGAGGCGCGCGTAGAACACCAGAAGCGCCATCAGGCCGAGCCAGAAGATCGGCACCGAATAGCCGATCAGCCCGACCACGCGCACGATGTGGTCGGTCAGCCGGCCCTGGCGCACCGCCGCGACCACCCCCATGGGCACGCCGATAAAGACGCCCGCGATGGTGGCGATGCTGGCCAGCTCGAAGGTCGCCGGAAAGAAGCGGATCAGGTCGTCGAGCACCGGCCGGGTGGTCATGATCGACTTGCCGAAATCGCCCTGCAGCACGTTGACGAGATAGATCAGGTATTGATGGATCAACGGCTTATCGAGGCCGAGCTTCACGTACATGGCCTCGTAGACTTCCCTGGGCGCGCGGTCGCCGACGATCGCCAACACCGGATCGGCGGGCATGACCCGGCCGATGATGAAGGTGATCGCGGTCAGGCCGACGAAGGTCAGCGACAGCGTGAAAAGGAGGTTGGCGGCCCTGGCGACAAATTGTCGCGGGGACGAGCCAGTGCCCGTCCCCGCGATCGGGTTGCCGCTATGTGCCACAGCGGTACTCGAAGGCTATTTCGTGATGTTCCGATAGAACACCAGGTCGAAGTTGGAGCCGCTCACGAAACCCTTCACGTTCTTGCGCAGCACGACTTGCTCGCTACGCTGGAACATGATCGAGAACGGCGAGACCATCTGCACCTTTTGCTGCAGCTCGGCATACATCTGCTTGCGCTTGGTGAGATCCAGCTCCTTGGCCGCGCCCTCGGTCAGGGTGTTGATCTCCGGGTCGAACCAGGAGGTGCGCCAGGCCAGTTTGCCGGTCAGCTTCGCCTCCAGTCGGTTGTCCGGATTGTGGGCGAAGGAGTCGGTGTTGGAGTGCGGGTCGATGTAATCCGGCGACCAGCGGGCGACGATGATCTCATGCTTGCGCGCCCGGTATTTCGGCCACAGGGTCTTGCCCTCCGAGAGGGTGATGTCGGACTCGATGCCGGCCTTCGCGAGGCTTTGCTGGATCGACTGGGCGATCTCGGAGAAGGGCGCCTCGGTCAAGGTGTCGATCTTGATCTTGAAGCCGTTCGGATAGCCGGCCTCGGCGAGCAGTGCCTTGGCTTTCCCGATGTCGAGCGAGAACGGCGTCTCGTCGTAGGAGCCCCAAAGCCCCGACGGCCAGACCGCCTGGTGGATTTTGTATTCGCCGGCCAGGAACGAATTTACCATGCCCTCGTAGTCGATCAGGTAGCGCATGGCCAGGCGCACCTGGGGCTTGCTCAGGATCTCGTGGGCGTCGTTGGTGGCCACGTAGGTCAGGCCCGCCTTGGGGTACTTGCCGATCACGACATCGCTGCTACCGGCCAGGCCCTTGATCTGGTCGGGCTGCAGATTACGCGCGATGTCGACGTCGCCCTTTTCGACCAGCAGCCGCTGGGCCGAGGGCTCGGGCACGTGGCGAATGATGACCCGCTTCATGCCAGGGGCGCCGTGGCGGTAGTTCGGGTTGGCCTCGAGGGTGACCAGCTCGTTTGCCTTCCAGGTCTTGAGCGAGAAGGCGCCGGAACCAGCACTATGATTCTTGAGCCACTCGTAACCCAGATCGCCGTCCTTCTCGTTGGCCATGACGGTCTTTTTGTCGACCACAGAGCCGACGCCGGCCTGCAGCGAGTTGAGCACCAGCCCGGGCGAGAATTCCGCGTTGATGGTCAGGCTGACGGTCATGGCGTCCGTCGCCTTGACCAGACTGTCGACGTTGTCCGCGCTCCAGCCGAACTGGGTGAAGATGAACGACGGGGTCTTGTTGAGCTTGATCACCCGCTGCAATGAGAAGGCAACATCCTCGGCCCTCACGGGATTGCCGGAATGGAACGTCTGGCCGGCCCGGACCTTGAGCGTGATGGTCTTGCCGTCGTCGCTGACCGTGTAGCTTTCCGCGACCCCGCCGACAAGCTTGGTCAGGTCCTCGGGCTCGAACATCATGACCCGGTCGTAGATGTTGGCGATCAGCTCGCCGCCGGTGAACTCGAACACCTCGGCCGGATCGAGGGTGATTATGTCGCTCATGTCCTTGGCAATCACGAGGGTGTCATTCGGTGTCTTGGCCGTGGCCGGCGTACCACCGAGGGCGAGAACCAGCCCCAGCGCGAGGCAGGCGAAAGTTTTGTGCATATCCATAACTCCTCCCTGTCTTCGGCCCCGCAGAGCGCGGTCGGAAGACCGCCGCCGGGCCGGTTGGTATTAGACCGGTAAGCATAGCGGACGCGGGGCCGGTTTCACTCGAAAAATCTCAGCCGCGCAAAGGAAGTGGGCCGGCCCTCGGACCGATGGCGGCGGCATTGACTTGTCGGTCGCGACGCGAGCCTTTATAGGGTGAGGCTGATTTTTCAATGATATGGCGACTGGTTGACGGCAAAGGGCCGCGAGCGGGTTGGCTGGCAAGGCCGGGCCGGAGATCTGCCGCCGTCGCCTTCCCGCTGCCGGGACGAGGACCAAACGAGTGAGCGGCCACGAACTGCTGTTGAACATCGCAGGCGGCGTCGCGCTGCTGCTCTGGGCGACGCGCATGATCCGCACCGGCATCATGCGCGCGTACGGCGCCCGGCTGCGCAGGGTCCTCGGTCGGTCGACGAAAAGCCGTCTGGGTGCCTTTGCCATGGGTGCCGGGGTGGCCGGTCTGGTACAGAGCTCGACGGCCACGGCATTGCTCGCCGTGTCCTTCGCCGCCAGCGGGCTGATCGCGATCGCACCGGGCCTCGCGATCATGCTGGGCGCCGACGTCGGCTCGACCCTGGTGGTCCAGGTGTTGTCCTTCGATATCTCCTGGCTCGCGCCGGCCTTCGTGCTGGCCGGCGTGGCCGCGTTCCTCGGGTCCTCCTCGCCGCTGCCGCGCCATCTGGGGCGCGTGCTCATCGGCCTCGGCCTGATGCTGTTGTCGCTCGGCCTGATTGTCGGCGCGTCCGAGCCGCTGCGCGGCAGCGCGGCCCTGCAGAGCGTGGTCGTGCCGCTGGCCGCCGATCCGCTGTTGGCGGTCCTGCTGGCCGCGCTGCTCACCTGGGTGGCGCACTCCAGCGTCGCCATGGTGTTGCTGGTCATGTCCTTCACCCTGGCCGGCGTGGTGCCGGTTTCCCTGGGCTTCGCCCTGGTTCTGGGCGCCAATATCGGGTCGGGCATCGTGCCCATGGTGCTCACCTTCTCGGCCCGCCCCGTGGCGCGCCGGATCCCCTTCGGCAACCTGCTGTTCCGCCTGGCCGGCGCGCTGATGGCGCTGCCGCTGATCGACGTCGTCGCGCCCTATCTCGAGCTCCTGAGCAGCGACCCGGCCCGCCAGATTGCCAATTTCCACACCCTGTTCAACCTGGCCTTGGCCGGGGTCTTCCTGCCCTTGATTGGCCCGGTGGCGGCGCTCGGCGCGCGGCTCTTCCCGGAGGCGGACGAGCCGGACGACCGAACCGAGCCGAAATACCTGGACCCGGCGGCCATCGGCTCGCCGCCGGTCGCCCTGGCCGGCGCGACGCGCGAAGTGATGCGCATGGCCGATATCGTCGAGACCATGCTGCGCGGCGTGATCGAGGTCTTCCGGGAGGATGACGCCAAGCTGCTCGGCCGGCTGTCCAAGCTGGACGACGAGGTCGACCGGCTGTACGAGGCGATCAAGCTCTATCTGGCCAAGGTCAGCCGCAACCCCCTGGGCGAGGAGGACAGCCGGCGCTGCGTCGACCTGATCACCTTCACGACGAACCTGGAGCACATCGGCGACATCATCGACAAGAACCTGCTCGAAATCGCCCAGAAGAAGATCAAGAAGAAGCTGAATTTCTCAGAGCAGGGCTGGCAGGACATCGAAAAAATGCACGCCCGGGTGGTCGAGCAGATGCAGATCGCCATGGGCGTCTTCGTCTCGGGCGACGTGACCACGGCGCGGCGCCTGCTGACAGAGAAGGAGCGGTTCCGGGATTTCGAGCGCCAGAGCGGCGAACGCCATCTGGAGCGCCTGCGCAGCGGCCGCATCGAAAGCATCGAGACCAGCGCGCTGCATCTCGATATCCTGCGCGACCTGAAACGCATCAACTCGCACCTGACCTCGGTCGCCTATCCGATCCTCGATGCCGAGGGCGAACTGCGGCAAAGCCGCCTCAAGCTGCGCGAGGACGACGGGGCGGCGGAAACCGAAGCAGAGGAAGTCGACAGCGAGCTTGCGGTGCCCAAGCATTTGGGAGAAATATCCTGACTGGATGCCGCATAGTAGTGATATAGTGCAAATAACAATGTAAAACGGGATCGAAGCCGGTCCCGGCAGGCGCGCGGCGGCAGGATGCCAAGCCGGCCCCAACAGGAAGGAGCAAGAAAACATGAGACAGGGATTGTTTGGCCAAGTGTTCAAGGGCGCCGTCATGGCGGCCGCTGGTCTGGCCTTCGTGGCCGGTGGAGCCTTGGCCAAGACGGAATTGACCGTCTATACCGCAGTGGAGGCCGAGGACCTGAAGCGCTATGCCGAGGCCTTCAACGAGGACTATCCGGACATCGAGATCAAGTGGGTCCGGGATTCGACCGGCATCGTCACCGCCAAGCTGCTGGCCGAGAAGAATAACCCGCAGGCCGACGTGGTCTGGGGTCTGGCCGCGACCAGTTTGCTGCTGATGAAGGGCGAGGGCATGCTCGAGCCCTATGCGCCCGAGGGGCTGGACAAGCTCGATCCGAAGTTCCGCGACAAGGACAACCCGCCGAGCTGGACCGGCATGGACGCCTGGGTCGCCTCGGTCTGCGTCAATACCGTCGAGGCCAACAAGAACAACCTGCCGACACCGACCTCCTGGAAGGATCTGACCAAGCCGGTCTACAAGGGCCATGTTGCCATGCCCAACCCGAACTCCTCGGGCACGGGCTTCCTCGACGTCTCCAGTTGGCTGCAGATATTCGGCGAGAAGGGCGGCTGGGAGTTCATGGATGCGCTCCACGAGAACATCAGCCACTACACCCACTCCGGCTCCAAGCCCTGCAAGCAGGCGGCGGCCGGCGAGGTGCCGATCGGCGTTTCCTTCGCGTTCCGCGGTGCCAAGTCCAAGGCCGCGGGCGCGCCGCTCGAGATCATCGTGCCCAAGGAAGGCATCGGCTGGGACATGGAAGCGACCGCGATCATCGCCGGGACCGGCAAGCTGGAGGCCGCCAAGAAGCTGGTCGACTGGTCGATCACCGAGAAGGCCAACAAGCTCTATAACGAGGGCTATGCCGTGGTCGCCATTCCGGGCATCGCCAAGCCGGTGAAATACTTCCCGGAGGGCATCACCGAGGCGATGATCGACAACGACTTCGAGTTCGCCGCCAACAACCGCAAGGCGATTCTCGCCGAGTGGCAGAAGCGCTACGACGGCAAGTCGGAGCCGAAGAACTAGACCGGCTCTCAGCCGACTGCTGAACCAGCTGGCCGCCGCCGGGTGAAACGGGGGCGGCTGGCTTTCTTTTCCTGTCGGCCCGCGAAGTGCTATCGTCACGGAAAAGGGCGCGTTGCAGGAAACGGGGATATGAGCGAATCCGGGGCAGGCGGGGAGACGGATCGGACGGTCTATCTGCGCATCGAGGATCTGACGAAGAAGTTCGGCGGCTTCACCGCGCTGAAAGACGTCACGCTCGAGATCTACGAGGGCGAGTTCGTTTGCTTCCTCGGACCCTCGGGCTGCGGCAAGACGACACTCCTGCGGGCGATCGCCGGGCTCGACATCCAAACCCGCGGCCGGGTCGAGCAGGCCGGCAAGGACATCTCGGCGCTGCCGCCGTCCGAGCGCGATTTCGGCATCGTGTTCCAGTCCTACGCGCTCTTCCCCAACCTGACCGTGACCAGGAACATCGCCTACGGTCTGGAGAACCGCAAGGCCTCGCGGGCCGAGATCGCGGCCCGGGTGACGGAGCTGCTGGACCTGGTCGGCCTCCCGGACCAGGGCGACAAGTACCCGGCGCAGCTCTCGGGCGGCCAGCAGCAGCGCATCGCGCTGGCCCGCGCGATCGCCACCTCGCCGGGCCTGCTGCTGCTCGACGAGCCGCTCTCGGCGCTTGACGCCAAGGTGCGGGTCCACCTGCGCCACGAGGTCAAGGATCTGCAGAGGCGTCTCGGCATTACGACGGTCATGGTGACCCACGACCAGGAAGAGGCGCTCACCATGGCCGACCGCATCGTGGTCATGAACCACGGCGTGATCGAGCAGATCGGTACGCCGCTCGAAATCTACCGGCTTCCGGCGACCTCCTTCGTGGCCGACTTCATCGGCACCATGAACTTCGTGCCGGGCACCGTTTCCGGACCGGACCGGGTGCGGCTCGCCGGGGTCGACCTGGCCTGCGAATCCGATGGCCTCGCCGAGGGTACGGCGGTGACCGTCGCGGTGCGGCCCGAGGACATCGTGGTCCAGAGCGTTCAGGGCGGCGAAGAGAACGCCGTCGAGGCGCGCATCGGCGAGATGGAGTTCCTCGGCTCCTTCTACCGCGCCGATCTGGTGTCGGAAGGTCTCGGCGAAGCACGCCTCCGCGCCGATCTGTCGATCAACCTGGTCCGCAGCCAGGGCATCAACGAGGGCGACCCCCTTTCGGTCCTGCTGCCCCGCGAGCGCATCCGCATCTACCCGGGAAGCGCCGTCCGTGGCTAGCACCGCCCAGGCTGTCGCACGGGCACCGGTTATCCGGCCAAAGGTCGGGCGCGACGACTGGATCATGCGCGCCTACATGCTGGTGATCGTTCTCTACCTGCTGATCGCGCTCGCCTTTCCGCTCTACGTCATGCTGTCCAAGTCTTTCGAGACCTATGCCTTCCGCTTCGACACGGTGGAACTCCAGGTCGACAGGGGCGAGGGCTGGGGCGAGACCCTGAACGCCATGGCGCTGGGCGAAGGCCTGGGCATCGTGGACCCGGGGGCCCTCGTCACCACGTCCGATGGTCGCTTTCCGGCGACCAGTTTCTTCCCCGACTTCAGCTTCCGGGCCAAGACGCTCTACCGGATCCGCAACACCAAGGAGGGCAGCGGGGGTTTCCTGGTCAAGGGCCGGCCAGCCACCGGTACGGACTGGTTCGAGCTGACCAGCGGCGAGTTTCGGAGAGTTCAGATCCGTCCGTCACAGGCGACCGGGACCGGCAACTACCTGTCGTACTTCTCGACCCCCGCGCTGTTCACCTCGATCTACAACAGCCTCATGATCGCGATGATCAGCACGATTGTCACCGTGACGCTGGCCTTCCTCTACGCCTATGCGCTGACCCGAAGCTGCATGCGCTTCAAGGGCGCGTTCAAGATGATCGCCATGGTGCCGATTCTAGTGCCCTCGCTGCTCGCCGGCATCGGTTTGATCTACCTCTTCGGCAAGCAGAGCCTGGTCTTGAAGGTGGCGGAGTGGGCGTTCGGTGAAGAGACGGTTGCGCCCTGGTGGGACATGCTGGCCAACGGCGCCTATGGCCCTTCCGAGATCTACGGTCCGACCGGGATCGTGATCGCCTCGGTCTTCTTCACCTTTCCGCACGCGCTCATCATCATCATCACGGCGCTGTCGATCGCCGATGCCAGGCTCTACGAGGCGGCGATCGCGCTCAGGGCGCCCAAGCCGCGGATCTTCCGGACCGTGACGATTCCGGGCGCGCGCTACGGTCTCATTTCTGCGGCCTTCGTCGTGTTCAACCTCGTGATCACCGACTTCGGCGTGCCCAAGGTGATCGGCGGGCAGTTCAACGTGCTCGCGGTCGACATCTACAAGCAGGTGATCGGTCAGCAGAACTTTCAGATGGGGGCGGTGGTCAGCGTGGTGCTGCTGATCCCGGCGCTGATTGCCTTCACGGTCGACCGCATTGTCCAGAAGAAGCAGGTGGCGCTGCTCTCGGCACGCGCCGTGCCCTACGAGCCCAAGCCCAGCCGGCGCTTCGATCGGACCATGTTCGCCTACTGTTGCTTCGTCGCCTTCTTCATCCTCGGCGTGCTCGCGGTTTGCCAGTACGCCGCCTTGATCAAGTTCTGGCCCTACAACCTGTCGCTCAGCCTGGGCAACTACAACTTCGACGTCATGGACGGTGGCGGCTGGGATTCCTATGCGAACTCAATCCAGATGGCGTTTTACACGGCGATCGTCGGTACCTTCATGGTGTTCACCGGGGCCTACATGGTCGAGAAGGGCAAAGGCTTCAACAGCGGGCGCACGGGCTTCCAGTTCCTCGCCATGATGCCGATGGCGATCCCGGGCATGGTGCTGGGCCTAGCCTACATCTTCTTCTTCAACCACCCAAACAATCCGCTCAACTTCGTATACGGTACCATGGGGATTCTGGTGATCTGTACCGTGACCCACTTCTACACGGTCTCGCACCTGACCGCGGTGACCGCGCTGAAGCAGATGGACCCGGAGTTCGAGGCGGTCTCGCAGTCGCTCAAGCAGCCCTTCACCAAGATTTTCGCGCGGGTCACCGTGCCGGTTTGCCTGCCGGCCATCCTGGATATCTCGATCTATCTCTTCGTCAACGCCATGACGACGGTCTCGGCGGTCGTCTTCCTCTATTCGCCCGATACGACGCTGGCTTCGGTCGCGGTGCTCAACATGGACGACGCCGGCGATATCGCCCCGGCCGCGGCCATGGGCATGATGATCTTCTATACCAACGCCGGCGTGCGCCTGCTGCATGCGGGCCTCACCCGCGGCCTGCACCGTCGTACCCAAGCTTGGCGCACGAGGTGAGGCGCACGCACGTCGGGGTGTTGCCGGACCAAGCCATGGCCCGCCATTTGGGCCATGACCGCCGTCACTTGTCTCGTGTCTTCAGGACAACCAGATCGACGGTGGTTCCCGGTCGGACCAGCGTGCCGGCCTGCGGCATCTGCTCGAGCACCGTGTTGCGCTTACCATTGCCCTCCTTCTCCTTGCGTATCGTGCCGAGTTTCAGACCTGCGCGCTCGAGCAAAGCGTGGACGCCTAAGATATTCTTGCCGACCAGGTCGGGAACTTCGACTGCATTGGGCTGCTGTTCCTGACTGGCGCCGGCGACCACGAGATCGACGGCCGTGCCGGGCTTCACCTGCCGCTTCGGCGCGGGTTTTTGGCCGATCACGGTTCCCCTGCGGGCGTTGGCGTCGGCCCTCTCGGTCACCTTGCCCAGTCGGAGTTGCGCTTGCTTGAGCTTGGCGCGGGCCTTCTTGAGGGGCAGGCCGCTCAGGTTCGGCACGCTGGCCCCGGCGACCGGCTGGTTCGGTTGCTGCCCGGCGATCACCAGGTCGACCGCGGTGCCGGGTCGGACCTGGGTTCTGGGCGCGGGCTGCTGGCCGATGACGATCCCCTTGGGGGCGTTGGCGTTGGCGCTTTCCGTGACCTGACCCACGCGAAGCTGCGCTTGCTTCAGCTTGGCGCGGGCCTTCTCGAGAGGAAGGCCGCGCAGTTTCGGCACGTTGGCCCCGGCGACCGGCTGGTTCGGCTGCCGCCCGGCGATCACCAGGTCGACCGCGGTGCCGGGCCGGACCTGGGTCCGCGGCGCGGGCTGCTGGCCGATCACGGTTCCCCTGCGGGCGTTGCTATCGGCCCTTTCCGTGACCTGGCCCAGGCGAAGCTGCGCCTGGTCCAATCTGGCGAGGGCCTGCTTGAGGGGCAGGCCGCGCAGCTTGGGTACGTTGGCCCCGGCGACCGGCTGGTTCGGCTGCCGCCCGGCGATCACCAGGTCGACCGCGGTGCCGGGCCGGACCTGGGT
>CAMYMY010000101.1 GCA_947259625.1 uncultured Kiloniellales bacterium
TATTCAAGGAGCCACGTGTACGGCCTCCTGGCCGCGATCTTCCGGGCGGAGCCTTCCGCCGCATTTCTGGCACAGATAAAGTCATCTGAGTTCTCGAATGTTCTCGAGTTGCTGGACCTCTCACTGGGCGACGACTTCCAAGACACTCCCTGTGACCAACTTGCCGAGGGCCTGGCCGTTGAATTTACGAAGTTGTTCATCGGTCCAGGCCCTCACATTTCCCCCCACGAATCCATGAACATGGAATTCGAGAACCCCATGGAGGCGACCCTGTGGGGTCCACAGACCGTAAAGGTGAAGAAGTTCATCGAGGCCGCCGGACTGGAGTACGACAACTCTTTCGACGGCATGCCCGACCACGTCAGCGCGGAGCTGGAGTTCATGCAGCGGCTTGCCACGAAGGAAGCGGAAGCCTGGGAGGAGCCGAACGAGGAGTTCGCCACGAACATCCTGAAAATCGAGGAGCGGTTCCTCGACGAACATCTTTCCCGCTGGATCTCCCGCTTTTGCGACAAGGTCATCGAGACCTCCGAACGTCCTTTCTACCAGGAGTTCGCGGAAGTGACGAAAGGCTTCCTCGAATACGAGGGCAAGAGCCTGCAAGCCTTCAACGGCGGTACAGGCAACGGAAGAGGTTCCCCCGACTGACCGCGGGGCCGAAAGGCCTCGAGGACACTTCACGCCGGGGTTCGAAGCTGCGCGTATGTAACTTGGGAGATGTCAGATGAAACCATCGCTATGGCTTGCAGCCCTCTTCTCGGCGGTCCTGCTGACCACGAGCACATACGCGCAAGATGAACCGAACCCCTTGATCGGAAGCCATCTTTATCGCTCCTACTGCTTCGTTTGCCATGGGGTGGACGGCGGGAGCGGAGGGCCCATTGCAAGAAACCTCAACCTTGAACCGGCCGATCTTTCCTCCGAGCGATACCAGAAGACAAAGGTAGAGAACTTGGCCACGCTGATCGGGGGCTACCGCAGGCGGGAAGAGTCGAGCATGCCGAACTGGAGCATGGTGTTGACCCGGGCCGACCTGCTCGATATCGCGGCATACATTGCCATCATGACCCAGAAAGATCTCAGGTTCAGAGGGGACACGCGACGCGGACGGGCTATTTTCAAAAGGGCCTGTGCAGCTTGCCATGGCACGATTGGCGAGGGAAAAGGCCTTCTTGCGCACCAGATTGGCATTTCCATGATGGATTTCACGAAATCCGAGAATATGAAGAAACTAAGCGATGAGGATCTCATAGTTTTCGTCCGGGACGGCAGTGGAGATTACATGCCGTCTTGGAAAGGGATCCTCAGCGACAGCGAAATCGCCGATGTCGCCTCCTACGTCCGCATGTTGGCGAGATAACGACACCCGGGCTTGTCTAGGTCTAGAGAGTCGAGCGGACTTGTTGCGTTGACGCCTGTGTGAGGTAGAATCCTTGTTCCTGAGGAGAACGGGCGGACATGCGCCAAAGCAACCAGCGGCGCCTAGTGGTGACGGCGCGGTGTCTCGGTGCCGCCCTGCTGGTCGCGCTGCTCTCCTTCTGCTCCCCCGCGGCGCAGACCATCGCGCCGGGGGACCTCGCGGACTACCTCGAAAAGGGCAAGGCCGGGAAGGCCTTCAACCTGGTCGACCTGCGTCCGGAGCGGGCCTTTTCCGACCGGCACCTGCCCGGTGCGATCAACCTCCCATACGAGCGTCTGGCCGCGGATCGACTGCTTTTTCTGGATGGTCTGCCGGTTATTTTCTACGACGAGGCCGAACTCGACATCGACCGCCTGAAGAAGGCGGTCGGCAAGAGACTGCCTCGAAACGTGGTGGTTCTCGAAGGCGGCTTCCGCGGCTGGCTGGCGGCCCGCCTTCCGGTCACCGGAGGCACATAGCAGGCGTCCCGAGCTTCGAACCGGCAGTTGAACGCCTCCAGAACGCGAGTCTGGCCCGGCATCGGGACAGGACCGGCTGCGGAACCCGTGGGCAGACCTTCTTCCCGGAAGAAAATGCGGATACGATTTGCGCCCTGTGCCAGAATGGGCGGGGGAAGGGCGAGGGATGGTCGGCGACACTGGAGGACAAGGATGCGGGTGGTGGTCGTGGTCACCGCGTTGCTGGTTGTGATCGCGGGTGCTTGGTGGTGGGCCGGCGTTCCGCGCACGCCGAAGGAGCTTTACGAAGCGCGGTGCTCGGCCTGCCATGCGCTTGCCGACCTCTCGCGGCGCCGGCCCGAGGAGATGGTCGCGATCATCGATACCATGCGCCATCGCAATGGCGCGGCCTCGGTGATCGGCGAAGCGGAGGCGCAAGAAATCATCGGATACCTGAAAAGCTTGAAGAACCCTTGAGCGCGCGTTCGGCGAGGGATTTCAGTATCGTTCCCCACCTGCGGGCAAAGGTGCTATACTTCAAGACAAAAGAACTGAGCGGGACGATGCTCGCGAAGTGCGGGCTCGCTCGATCGATCGATCGGATCCCGGTCCAATGGTGGCTGCTGGCTTGCGCGACGGCACATCAGACAAGGCGGAGCCGGCGTTGCCTTGACCCCGGGTGGAGGCTCGCATGTTTCGCACCGTCCTTCAGCTGCTTGTACTCGCCGTGGCGCTCGGTTCCGCGCGGGCGGCCGAACCGAGCGCGGTGCGGTTCGGATTGACGGCGGTCGTGGTCCGGGAGAACCTGCAGCTCTACGACCGTTGGTCCGCCTATCTGAGCAAGCATGTCGGCCGTCCCGTCCATTTCGTTCAGGCGCGGTCCTACCGCGAGATCATGGGTCTCCTGGAAGCCGGTGGGCTCGATTTCGGCTGGATCTGCGGCTATCCCTTCGTGCAAAAGCGCGATCCGGAATTTCTCGAGCTCCTCGCCGTTCCGGTCTTCGAGGGGGCGCCGCTCTACCGCTCCTATATCATCGTGCCCCGCGACAGCCCCTTTGCCGCCCTGGCCGATCTGGAAGGCCGGGTGTTCGCCTTGTCCGACCCGGACTCCAATTCCGGCTACTTGGTGCCGCAGGCGATGCTGGCCCGGATGGGGCACAGGCCGGACAGCTTCTTTCGCCTCAGTTTCTTCACCTACAGCCATGCCGAAACGATCGAAGCGGTCGCCGAAGGACTGGCCGACGGCGGCGCGGTCGATTCCTATGTTTGGGAATATCTGAATAGGACCCAGCCGGACCTGACCGCGCAAACCCGGATCATCGTGCGCTCCGATTCGTTCGGATTCCCGCCACTCGTGTCCCGTCTGGGGATCGATCCCGAGTTGCGCGACGCAATGGCCGCGGCGCTCATCGGTATGACCGCGGAGCCCGAGGGGCGCGAACTGCTTGGCGCGTTCGCGTTGGACCGTTTCGGCACGTTCCCGGAGAGCCTCTTCGACTCGATTCGAAAGACGGCGGACAGCCTGCGTCAGGTGCCGCTGGTCGCGCCGCCGCCGGCCCGGGCGGTCCGCATTATCGGGGACTCCGAATGAGCTGGTACCGGCCGCAATCCTGGAGCCTGTCGGTCAAGATTCCCGTCACCCACAGCGTGATGATCGTCGGGGTGGCGCTCACCATAGGCGTCGTGGTCGTGGCTCAGGCCTGGGTGCAGTTCCGCGAGGAGCTGGAGGAGAAAGCGCTTCTCCTGGCCCGCGACGTCGCCACCGCCGCCCCCGAGGCCATCCTGCGGAACGATTACTGGACCCTTTACAATACGCTCAGGCGAACAGCGTCGCACATGCCGGCCCGGATCGGCGAGCCGCGCCTCCTGTCGGGCATGGTGCTCGACATGGACGGCCAGGTGCTCGCGCACATCGATCCGATGAACCACCCTCTCGGCCTCGCCTTGGACCCGGCGGAGGAGGCCGAGCGGCGGCTGCTCGACGACGCTCTGCGAACCGTGACGCCCAGCATCGTCACGGGCAGCGGCGGCGGCAGCGACTTCATCGAAAGCGTGGTTCCCATAACCTTCGACCAAAAGCGCCTCGGGGTAGTCCGCATTCGCGTGTCGATGGCGGAGTTGCAGGGGAAGATTTGGCGGGCGGGTCTCACCGTCCTGGTTCTGACCCTGGGCCTCGCCGCGGCGGGCAGCCTTCTGGGAGCGGTGATCTCGTCGCGCATGGGGCGCCGGCTGAAGGCCTTGGCCGAGGGCATGGAAACGGTCGGCCGCGGCGAGGTGTCGCAAGTTCGGCCGCTCGCCGCCGCCAATCGCGACGAGATCGGCCAGCTGGTCGCGAGGTTCAACGACATGGCGGCAGAGCTTGCGGAGAAGAAGCGGCTAGAGGAGAAGCTGGCCCTGAGCGAGAAGCTGGCGAGCCTGGGGCAGATCGTTGCCGGCGTCGCGCATGAGGTCAACAACCCCCTGGGAGGAATGCTCAACTGCATCAACACCTTGAAGATGCATCCGGAGGATCCCGCGCTGCTGCGGCGCTATCTGCCGCTCTTGGAGAAGGGACTAAACCGCATCGGCGCGACCGTTCAGGGGCTTCTGGTAGAGCTGCAGAACGAAGGCGAGCCGGCGCCCTGCGACCTCGCCTGTCTTTCGGACCTGAAGGAGTTGGTTGCCGCCGAGATCGGCGACCGGAAGATCGCGCTCCGCTGGGACAATGGCGTGCCCGGCGAGACCTGCCTCGGCTGCTCTTGTCCCAACCTCCAGCAGGTCCTCCTGAACCTCATGAACAACAGCATCAGGGCCATGCCGGAAGGCGGAACCCTGGCCTTCCGCTCCTGCCGCGAGAACAATTCCCTGGTGATGGAAGTGGAAGACAGCGGGGTCGGCATCCCCAAGGAACACAGGCGGCACCTGTTCGATCCGTTCTTCACCAGCCGGCCCAACGGGACCGGATTGGGACTGTGGGTGACATACCAGCTGGTCCAGAGAATGCACGGAACCATCCAGGTGGAAAGCGAACCCGGGCAGGGCAGCCTGTTCCGCGTGCGCCTGCCGCTCGAAAGCGACGCGGTGGCGGAGAAGGCCCAGTGACGACGACCGGCAAATCTGCCCCCTCTGCACCACGGGTTCTCCTGGTCGAAGACGACGAGATCATGCGCCTGTCGTTGGATGACCGGCTGCGCATGGAGGGGATCCCGGCCACCAGCGTCCCCGACCTGGCGGGGGCGCGGCGCGAACTGGCGAAGGGTGGTCTGGACCTCGTGGTGACCGACGTCCGGTTGCCCGATGGATCCGGCCGGACCTTGTTCGAGGAGGTGTGCCGGCAACACCCGGGGACGCCGGTGATTCTCATAACCGCCTATGTCTCGGTGCCGCAGGCCGTGGCGCTGATCAAGGCCGGCGCGGTCGACTACATAACGAAGCCGTTCGACATCGAGGCCTTCATAAGCCTGGTCGAGCGGACGCTCTCGAGGGTTTCCGACGCCCATCAGGCGGAACTCACGGACATGGATGGGTTGAAATTCCGGGCCGGCAGTGGCGCGCTCGGAAAAAGCCCCGCCATGCGCCGGATCGAAGACGTGGTGGCGCGGCTGCGCGATGTCGACAGCTCGTTGCTGCTCACCGGCGAATCGGGCGCGGGCAAGGAAGTGGTCGCTCGACTGGTTCACCACAACAGCCGCCGCGCCGGCGGGCCCTTCGTCGCGATCAACTGCGCTGCTGTTCCTGGCGAACTTGTAGAGAGCGAGCTCTTCGGCCACGAGCGCGGGGCCTTCACGGGCGCCGACCAGCGCCGCATAGGCCGATTCGAACTGGCCGAAGGGGGGACCCTGTTCCTGGACGAGATCGCGGAAATTCCGCCGGAGGTCCAGGTCAAGCTGCTGCGGGTCCTCCAGGAACGGAATATCGAGCGGGTCGGCGGGAGCGTCCCCATACCCCTCGACGTACGTGTGATTGCGGCCACCCAGGTCGATCTCGACGAGGCGATGCAGAACGGCCGCTTCCGGTCCGATCTCTATTGGCGCTTGAACGTCATTCACATCGGCATTCCGCCGTTGCGGGAGCGCAGCGAGGACATCGTCTTTCTGTCGCGGAAGTTCGTCACGGAGCACGCGCGCGCGATGGAAAAGCAGGTTACGGGGCTTTCGAGGCAGGCCGAGGCGCGCCTGCTGAACATGCCTTTCCCTGGCAATGTCCGGGAGCTGAAGAACCTTCTGGAAAGGGCGGTCGCCCTCTGCGCCGGTCCCCAGCTGCAGGAGCATGATCTCTTTGTCCTGGAGTCGGAGGAAGCCGAGGTCGGGGCAGAGCCTCCCTCCCTCAAGGAGGTCGTGGCGACGACCGAACGCGCGGCCATCCGCTCCGCGCTCACGCGATCGGATTGGTCGATCACCAAAGCCGCCGAGGCCCTGGCGATTTCCCGCAAGAATCTGTGGGAAAAGATGAAGCGCTACGGTATCGAGCGGTGAAATCCGGCGTCATTATTCGTTAACGATCTCTGGTCTAGGGAATCCCCTCTGTTTTGCCGCCGGCAATCCAACCGGCGACAGCTATTGACCTATGTCAAAGACAAAACCGGTCTTTTGGTGGTCTGATACAGGCTGTCGAACACGGGGAAGCGAGAGGCGCTCATGGCCGTGGTATTCCTTGGTGCCGCGCGGAGCGCCCGCTGGGCAATGGCGTGTCCAGGGGCTTTGGCCGCCTGGCGCGAACCCCGGCCGCGGGGCACGCTCCCTTCATCGAATTCCCTCGCCAACGGCTGAGCCGGCGCATGACCGGCGACGGCCAGAGTAGGGACGCCAAGGCCGTCGGGGCGGTTCTCGTGCTGGGCGGCGGGATCGCCGGCATGCAGGCGTCGCTGGACCTCGCCAACGGCGGCTACAAGGTCTACCTCGTCGAGAAGAAGTCGGCGATCGGCGGCCACATGGCCAAGCTCGACAAGACCTTCCCGACCAACGACTGCGCCATGTGCACGATCTCGCCGCGCCTGGTCGAAGTCGGGCGCCACCCCAACATCGAGCTTCTCCCCGACAGCGAGCTCCTTGGCCTCGAAGGCGAGGCAGGGGACTTCACGGCCACCGTCCGCACCCGGCCGCGCTATATCGACCTCGACAGGTGCAACGGCTGCGGCAAGTGCGCCGAGGTCTGCCCGGAGCGGCTGTCCAACCCCTTCGACGAGGGACTGGGCGAACGGCGGGCCGCCTACAAGCTGTACCCCCAGGCGACCCCCGACGCCTTTGCCATCGAAAAGCGCGGCGTCGCGCCCTGCCGCGACGCCTGTCCCGCCGGCCAGCGTGCCCAGGGCTATATCTCGCTCCTGCGCGAGGGGCGGATCGACGAGGCATATCGGGCGATCAAGGAGGACAATCCCTTCCCCGGCATCTGCGGCCGCATTTGCGACCACCGCTGCGAGACCGCGTGCAGCCGGGGCAAGGTCGACGAGCCGGTCAACATCCACGGCCTGAAGCGCTTCATCGCCGACGCGTTCTACGCGGCGCCGCGCGTCAAGCCCGAGCCGGCGCCCCGCCGCTACGACGAGCGCGTCGCCATCATCGGCGCCGGCCCCTGCGGGCTGACGGTCGCGCAGGACCTCTGCCTCGAGGGCTATCCAGTGACGGTCTTCGAGGCGCTGCCGGTCGCCGGCGGCATGCTGCGGTTCGGCGTTCCCGACTTCCGGCTGCCCGCCGCCATCGTCGACCGCGAGGTCCAGGACATCGTCGATCTCGGCGTAGACCTCAGGCTCGGCACGCCGGTCGAGAGCCTCGACGACCTGCTCGACGAGGGCTACGCCGCGGTGCTCATGGCCGTCGGCGCCCATGAGGGGATCCGCCTGCCGATCCCCGGCGGCGATCTCGACGGGATTCTCATCAACACCCGCTTCCTGCGCGACGTGCGCCTGGCGGAACTCGGCGCCGAGGGCGCGCGCGACCCGCGGCCGGACATCGAGGGCAAGCGCGTCCTGGTGGTCGGCGGCGGCGACGTCGCGGTCGACGTCGCGCGGACGGCCGTCCGGCTCGGCGCGGGCGACGTGCAGATGGCGGTGCGCGGCAGCAGCGGCAAGATGCCGGCGAAGGAGTCCGAGATCGCGCGGGCGCGCGAAGAGGGCATCCGGATGCACGTCGGCCTGAATTTCCTCCGCGTCGTCGACGACGGAAACGGGCGCGCCGCCGGCCTCGAGTGTCAGACTGTCGAGCGTTTCGAGACCGACGAGACCGGCCGTGCGGTGCCCCTGACCGTCCCGGACTCGGAGCACGTGCTGGCCGCCGACGTGATCATCTTCTCCGTCGGCCAGCGGGTCGGTCTGGCTTTCATCCCGGACGATGCCGGCGTGGGCGTCACGCGCGCACGGACCATCGCCGTCGACCCCGACACCTTCATGACCGACCGCCCCGGCATCTTCGCGGCCGGCGACAGCATCAGCGGCACCGCCTTCGTCATCGAGGCCGTGGCGGGCGGCCATCGGGTCGCCAAGGCGATCCACCGTCATCTGCGCGGCGAGGTCATGAAGACCGCACGGCCCGCCGGGCCACCGGTCGCGGAGCTCCCGCAGCAGGAGATCGACACCCGCCTGCTCAAGGGCGAGATCGAGTATGCGCCGCGCACGCCGATGCCCGAGATCGCGGTCGCCGACCGCGCGGGCAACTTCACGGAGATCGACCTCGGCTACAGCGAGCAACAGGCCATGGCCGAGGCCGAGCGCTGCCTGTCCTGCGGCATCTGCTCGGAGTGCCTGACCTGCGTGGAGGCCTGCGGCGTCGACGCCATCGACCACGAGATGGCGGAGTCGACTCGCCGGATTCACGTGGGCGCCACCATTCTCGCCCCGGGCTTCCAGCCGTACCGCGCGGAGCTGTCCGAGGAGTTCGGCCTGGGCCGCTATCCGAACGTCGTCACCTCGCTGCAGTTCGAGCGGCTGCTGAGCGCGTCCGGGCCGACCAACGGCCACGTGAAGCGCCCCTCGGACGATCGGACGCCCAGGAAGATCGCGTTCCTGCAATGCGTCGGCTCGCGCGACCAGACGCACGATTACTGCTCGGCGGTCTGCTGCATGTACGGGACCAAGCAGGCCATCATGGCCATCGAGCACGAGCCCGAGACGCAGGCCCAGGTGTTCATGATGGACGTACGCGCCTTCAGCAAGGGCTACGAGGCCTATTACCGGCGCGCCCGCGACAAGTACGGCATCGAGTACACGCGCTGCCGCATCTCGTCGCTCAAGGAGGATCCCGCGACCGGCGACCTGATGCTGCGCTACGTCGACCGCACCCCGCCGTCGTCCGGCGGCGAGGGGGTGCCTGCCCGATCCGAGGTGCGCGACGAGGCCTTCGACATGGTCGTGCTCTCCGTTGGCATGGAGGTATCCGAGGGCGTGCGCGACCTCGGCCGCAAGCTGGGGCTCGAGCTCGACGATCACGG
Organism: uncultured Kiloniellales bacterium; assembly: GCA_947259625.1. Taxonomy (GTDB): domain Bacteria; phylum Pseudomonadota; class Alphaproteobacteria; order Kiloniellales; family JAKSDN01; genus CAMYKD01. The sequence goes on from CAMYMY010000101.1 coordinate 9,259, forward strand.
CTTCTGCCGGACCCTGCAGTTCGACCCGGTGCACACCAGCCGGCCCGGCGTCTACGCGGTCGGGCCTTTCCGCGAGCCCAAGGACATCGCGGAATCCCTGATCGAGGCCGGCGCGGCGGCGGCCTCTGCCGAAGGGATGCTGGTCGGCGGCCGCGGCACCCTGACGCGCGCGCCGGCCTATGCGGCGGAGCGCGACGTCGCCGGGGAGGATCCCAGAATTGCGGTCTTCGTGTGCCACTGCGGCACCAATATCGGCGGCGTCGTCGACGTGCCGGGCGTCGCCTGCTACGCGCGCTCGCTGCCCGGGGTCGTCCACGCGGAGGAGAGCCTCTACGCCTGCTCCAAGGACAGCATCGGCCACATAACGGAACGAGTGAAGGAGCTGGAGGCGAACCGGGTCGTGATCGCCGCCTGTACGCCCTTGACCCACGAGCCCCTGTTCCAGGACAGCATCCGCGCCGCCGGGCTCAATCCCTACCTCTTCGAGATGGCGAACATCCGCAACCAGTGCTCCTGGGTGCACGGTCG
>CAMYMY010000102.1 GCA_947259625.1 uncultured Kiloniellales bacterium
CAGGCGTCCCGGTTGATCTGCTGAACGCCCGGGGCGCCGGTCTGACGGCCGACGGCATCGTCGGCCCGCTCACCTGGATCGCGCTGGGCGAGTAGCGCGGGGCGCGGCGACCGACACTCCGCTTGGCTGGCGCGGTCGTCTGCGCCACGATGGCGCCATGTGCGGACGCTATTCGCTGACGACGCCGGTCGAGGCGCTGCGCCGGGTCTTCGGCTTCCTCGAGCAGCCGAACTTGGCGCCTGGCTACAACCTCGCGCCGACCCAGGGGGTCGCCGCCCTGCGGCTGGGCGCCGACGGCGAGCGCCACTTCGCCCGGCTGCGCTGGGGCCTGGTGCCCGCCTGGGCCAAGGACCTTTCGATCGGCGCGCGCATGATCAACGCCCGCGCCGAGAGCGTGGCCGAAAAGCCGGCCTTCCGCAGCCGCCGCTGCCTCGTGCTCGCCGACGGTTTCTATGAGTGGCGGAAGCGCGAGACGGCCCCCAAGCAGCCCTACCGGGTGACGCGGGAAGACGGCGGCCCCTTCGGCTTCGCCGGCCTCTGGGAGAGTTGGACGGACAAGGGCTCGGGCGAAACCGTCGAGACCTGCACGATCGTGACGACCGAGGCCAACGAACTCCTGACGCCGATCCACCACCGCATGCCGGTGATCCTGGCGCCCGAGGACGTTGCGGCCTGGCTGGACGCCGCCGCCTCGCCCGAAGCGGCGCAGGCCCTCCTGCGCCCCTGTCCGGCCGCCGTCCTCGTCGCCTACCCGGTCTCGACCCGGGTCAACAAGGTCGCCAACGACGACCCCGGCGTGATCGAACCGCTGGAGGAGGGTGCGCCGGAGGAGACACCGAAGGCGCAAGGCCGGCTGTTGTAAGCGCGGTCGGACACAAAATTACCCCACCCGCCTGGCCCGCGGCGGTCTAGAGTAGTTGACAGGGTTGAGGTCCGCATGAGGCGGGTGCTGGCCGGAGGTACTGGCATAATGGGGAACAGGCAGATGATTCAGCGAAGGCTCATACTGGGCCCGGTTGCGGCTGGGCTAGTGCTGGTGTTGACGGCGCTGCCGGTGACACCGGATCTCGGCACGGCCGGGTTCGACAGCGCGGCGGCGCTGGCGAAGAACGGCGGCGGCAACGGTCACGGCGGCGGCAAGGCCGAGAAGACACGCGACAAGGCGGCCGCCAAGGCCGCGAGGACGCATGACCCCGTCAAGGCCGAAAAGACACTCGCGAAGGCCAACGCCAAGGCCGACAAGACGCTCGACAAGGCCGCGACGAAAGCGGAGCGGGCCTTGGGCGGGAACGAAGACAGCGATGCGGTGAGCGGCGTCGGTCGCGGCAAAGACAAGAGCGCCAAGAAAAGCGGCCTGAGCGCCTCGTCGCTCGGCCGTCTGAACGCCGCGCACGCCTCGCCGAATGCGCGCGCCAACGCCGCGCCCCATTCCGCGGTCGGCCTGATGGGCCAATATGTCGATGCCGTCGAGGCCGACGACCTCGAGGCGGCGGCAGCCGCGCTCGCCGCGGCGGCGAACAAGGACATCGACCTCGCGGTGGTGGGCGCGGTCGACGATCTTCTCGGCCTCGAGGTCGACGAGGAGGATGAACAGGAGATCGCCGACCTGGCGAGCGACTTGCAGGACGACGATGACAACAACGGCCTCGGCCATGGCAATGGCGGATCCTCGCCGGACGACGGCGACGACGGCGACGAGATCGAGTAACAGCGGCGGGGAGGCGCACGCCGGCCTCGCTGCCGCCATTGACCTGCCACAAGGCAGAGCCCTTCCGGCCCCGGCCGGCCTGCACCCCTAGGGCGGGTCGGCCGCGCCGGAACGGGTGCCGCCCGGCCCTGTGGAGTCGGCGACCGACGGGGGCAAGGGCCGCCGCCGACAGGTGATCTCCACCGTTCCCGCGACCTCGTCGAACACGACGCCCTCGGGCGTCGGCCGAACGCCGGCGGTGCCTTCCGCCTCAATGCGGCAGCGCTCGGGCAGCGTCACCGCCAGCCCGGCTATCGGTTGCGGCGCGCGCAGCCGTATCGTGCAGCGCAGCCCGGACTCGGTGCAGACGCTGTCGACCTCGACCGCGTCGCGGGCCGCCCACCATGCGCCGTAGTCGGAAAGGGAGCCGAACCAGGCCCAGTCCTTGACCGCCGCATGAAAGGTCTCGTGGAACGCATACTTGTGGCCCAGCTCGTTCGGGTGGGTCAGGATCACGAAGCTGCCGCCGTAGCGGGCGATCCGGCGGGCCAGGGCCACGGCGTCGTCGACCCGGTCGCCCATCCGCGGCGGAATTTCGTCCTCCACGGTGACCGGGAACTCGAAGATCCCGACCTCCTGGCCGCTTTCGCGACCGTAGTTGAGCTGGAAGGGCAGGTGGGTGAGCGCCTTGTTCGCGGTCATCGAGGAGCTGTAGCGGTAGCCGGTGGCCTCGAGCGCCTGGGGCAGGCTGATGGGGTAGGACAGGTAACCCGGCCGGAACGAAATCACCGGCGGAGCCTCGCCCAGCCTCTCGAGCAGGAACTTGCTGACCCGGAGCTCGCCCAGGACCGTGCCGCCGCGCGCCGAGTCGAAGTCGAGCACGATCGGTCGGTAGTCGGGATAGCGCTCGTTTCCGTCGCCGAGCGGGAAGGACGAAAGGGCGTTGGCGTGGGCGACCGTATGGCTGGCGACCTCCATCCCCAGCTGCACGAGCTTCCGCACGTAGTCGACCGCCTCGTCGCCGAACAGGATGATATCGTTGTAATCGTTGATATACTTCGTCTGTATGAAAAAGGTGCCGCGGATGCCGGCGGACCGCAGGAACGCGGCGTATTCGAGCATCGTCTCGTAGGACTCCTCGGCATCCACGTCGTAGGAAAAGACGACGGAAAGGTCCCGGCCCTCGGGAACGGTGCCGAGGGTAGCCGCGTCCGGATTGCCGCGCAGATAGATCTTCTTGATCAGCCGCGCCAGAACATCGCCCGCCGGCTCGAACGCGTTGACATAGCTTCGGTGCGCCCTGTGGTGGCGCGCGTGCTGCCCCCTGAAGAAGTAGTCGCCGATGTCGAAGCCGAACGCATAGGCGCGGCCTTCGGCATAGGCGCGTTCGGTGATCGCGGCGCTGCCGTCGTCGTAGACGGCCAGCGCCTTGCGCGGCTCGGAATAGCCGAAGGTCCCGACGATTTCGGCGAATCGAACCGGGTCGCCCAGGCGTATGGTCTGCTCTCGTTTCTCGGTGAAATCGGCCAGCAGGGGCGAGCTGGCCGGGTCCAGGTAAATACCGAAGCGCCGGCGCGACGACAGGGTCTCGCTGAAGCCGAACACCTCGTTCATGCCGCCGCCCAGAACCTTTACGCCGATCAGGTGTCCGCCCTCGCGCGGAAAGGACGCCAGCGCCTTGAGCTCGTCCTGTGAGAGAACCTTGCCGGAAACGATCGGGTAGATCAGGACGACCTTATGCTTCAGCGCCTCCTCGACGGAAGTCGTGATGCGGAACGGTACGCCGAAGGACTTCAGGGCGTGAGCAAGGCCAAGCCATGACGAGTCGCTGTCGGTCAGGAGCACCGCCAGTCGGCCGTGCGAGCCTTCGGCATAGCGTTGCCAAGAGGTCCGTGCTTTGGGCGCCACGACGGTTTTTCCGGAGGGGCCGGCGACCCCGGGAAATTCATGGACCCTGTGCTTGGTGATTTCTTGGGTCACGGCATAGGCGGTCGCCAGCGCAATGGGAACACCCAGGCAGAGCAGGAGGTATCTCACGCGGGCGGTTACCATAGTGTGCCTTCCAAGACGAGTGATGCTGCTTTCGACCCCGCCAAGCAACGTGGCAGCTTGGGGATAGGCAGCTCGGCCAGCCCGCAACCTGCCTCAATTATAGTCTAATTAGATTAGCGATATTCAACTAAAACGTTGTTAACGAGAGCCTTCAATACCGGTGGCGACCGAACCGAGCAGCTCGGCCGAACCGCTGAACGGTAAAATCACGGTGGCCTGTTTTATCATCGAGGTGCGCGATTATACCTAAGATGCTAGTCTTAATAGCTTATTTACCGAGGCTCTATACCAATAGACAGGCGTATTTTTCTACAGGTTTGCACATGCATTCGGTTCTGGTCGTCGATGATGACGAGATGCTCGTCAGGGTCTTGGAGCGCCTGCTCATGGTCGGCGGATTCGAGGTCCAGGCGGTCGACAACGGCGAGTCCGCGATCGAGATCGCGGAGGCCGCGCAGCCCGATCTCGTTATCCTCGACTGCATGCTGCCCGGCATGCACGGCTTCGAGATCTTGCGGCGTCTGAAGGAATCCAGCGCCGTGAAGGATATCCCGGTCATATTGCTGACCGCCCAGGACCGGGAGGAAGACATCGTCCACGGGCTGTCGTTGGGCGCCACCGATTACATCGTCAAGCCCTTCAAGGCCAAGGAGCTCGTGGCCCGGGTCGTTCGCGCATTCGAAACCGCGCAGGCGGCCGTCGGGTCCTAGGAATCGACATGTCGCGAAACTTCCAGGCCCTCGTGCGTGTGCTCTGCGGGGCCCTTGTCGCATGGTCGGTCTTGACCGCGGGAGCCCCGCTCGAGGCGGCGGAGGACGACTACGGCCGGCTCTACGAGACCGCGCGCCAGGCGCGTCAGGACGGGGACTTCAAATCCGCGGCGGCCGCCCTCGAGCGGGCCCTCGCGATGCGGCCGAACAGCGTCGATGCGCTTTATCTCCTCGGCATGGTCCTGGCCTATCAGGACCGCAATCCGGAGGCGCTCGCCAAGCTGCGCAGGGCCAGGGAACTCGATCCGGCGAACGACGACGTGCGGCTTGGCCTGGCACGCGTCCTGGGGTGGTCGGGCGAGACCGGCGCCGCCGAACGGGAAGTTTCCGTCGTGCTCGAGCGCCGGCCCGATAACAGCGAGGCGCGACTCCTGAAGGCCCGTTTCGCGTACTACCAGGATCACCTCGCGGCGGCCGAGGAAACCCTCGTGGCGATCCTGGAGCGCGAGCCCGAAAACCTCGAGGCTCTGGAGCTGATGGGCGACGTCAAGATGGCCGCGGGCGAAATCCCGGTCGCCCGGGGTTTCTACCGCCGGGCCCTCGATATCGCGCCCAATTCGCCGGGGATCGGCCGCAAGCTGGACCAGAGCCGCCCGATGCCATGGCGGTTCGACACCGGCTACAGCTACAGCAATTTCTCCAGGGAGAACCGTGACGACTGGCACGAGGGCTTCGTTCAGCTGCGCTACGGGATCACTCCGAACACCGGTCTGCTCGGCCGTGTCGAGGTCAGCCATCGCTTCGACGAGGAGGATGTCGTCCTTGCCGCCGGCGCGGACCACAGGCCGACCGAGTGGCTGAGCGGCTACCTCCTCTTCGGCGGCACGCCCGACGCCGATTTTCGCGAGGACTGGTTCATCTCCGGGGGCGCCAGCGCGCGCCTTTGGCCGGATCTGGGGGACCTCGGCGCCACGCTGCTCACCCTCGATGCCAAGCACAGCAGCTACGACACCGGCGAGGTGGGCACCATTTCGCCGGGCCTGCAGCAGTACCTCTACGCGGGCCGCCTTTGGCTGACCGGCCGTTGGATCAACACCTTCAACGAGGACAACGACTGGACCACGGGCTGGCTGGCCAGGCTCGACTGGCAGGCGGCCGAGGAGCTCCTGCTCAATATCGGCGCCGCCGACGCCGGCGAGACCGTGGCGGGCGAAACGGTCGACACCCGCTCGTATTTCGCCGGTGTCGTGGTCGATCTGCCGTCCGGTCGCGGCCTGCGTTTCAATTATCTGTATGAGGACCGGGAAGGGTCCTACATTCGTCACTCCTTCGGCCTCGGCTTCTCCCAGCGGTTCTGAGAGGGGGGCCATGGAGTTCTACGATCTCCTCTGGGTCGGCTCGCTATGGCTCGGCGGCCTGTCGCTGGGGCTGATGATGTTCCTGGTGCTCCGGCGCGTGGTCATGGATCGCTGGCGGCGGCGTCTCAAGGCGCACAGGGACGAAATGCTGTCGCGGCTGCTCGATTGCCTGGCCGAGGACGAGCCGGCCGACGACGTCGGGCTCGCCGTAAAGGCGCGCGACGCGCGGGTGTTGAACGAGGTCATCGAGCACCTGCTGCGCAGCATCCGCGGCGAAGAGAGGGACCGGCTGGTCGCCGTGCTGCGCTCGCTGGGCGGCGTGGATCAGAGGCTGAAACAGCTGCGCCGCGGCAAGGAGTGGGAGCGCGTCAAGGCGGCCACGGCCCTGCGCCATTTCGACCAGCCGGAGGTTGCCACGGCCCTGCGCGCCGCGCTCGACGACCCGAGCTCCGAAGTCCGGGGGGCGGCCGCTCGGGCGCTGCTTGCCCTGGGCGCGGTGGACTCCGCACAGATGCTGATCGACAAGCTGGTGATCGAGGGCTCGTTGCGGCCCCATGCCATCCGGGACATCTTCCGCAAGCTGGGCAGGTCATTCTGCGACGATCTGATCGCCGTCTTGAGGAGCGACGTCGAGAGGGCCAGGATCGTCGCCATAGATGCCTTGGGCGCGAGCGGCGAGCTGCGGGTCGTCGATCCGCTGCTCAGGCTGATCAGCGAAGGATCCAAGGAGATCACCGCCAACGTGTTCAGGGCCTTGGCCCTGCTTGGCGATCCCCGGGCGCTCCCCGTCGTCATGAAGGGCCTCAGGGACCCCGCCTGGGAGGTGCGTTGTCAGGCGGCCAGTTGCGCCGGGCGGATCGGGGCGGTCGAGGCCAAGGGCCTGCTGGCACGCAGGCTGGAGGACCCGAACTGGTGGGTGCGCTACCGCTCCGCCGAAGCGCTCCACGAGCTCGGCGAACAGGGCGTCTGGATCCTGCGCGGGCTGACCGTCCAGTCCACGCACGCCGGCGAGACCGCCCGCCTCGTGGTCGCCGAGAAGGCCGCATAGGGCCAGCGCATGAGCGGTGACCTCGCATCGTTGCTCCAGCTTCTGGCGGAGGTCGTGCTCGGCGTCTCGTTCCTGATTCTGGCCAACGGACTGATCCAGAACGCCCTGTTCGCCCTGCAGCTCTATTGCGGGTTCAGGGAGCTGCGCAAGCGCCGCCCGAGGTACGGCGACGATCGCTTGTGGTGGCTGATGACCAGCCACGCCACCGTGCCGATCTCCCTGATCGTGCCCGCGCACAACGAAGAGGACAGCATCGTCGACAGCATCCGCTCGATCCTGTCGCTCCACTACCCGCAGTTCGAGGTGGTGGTAGTCAACGACGGTTCGACGGACGGGACGCTGCGGGCCATCATAGAGGCCTTCGACCTTTCCCCCGTCGACCGATATTACGACACAACCGTGCCGCACCGGCCGATCCGCGGCCTCTACGGCAGCGGCCGGCACGCCAATCTGCTCTTGATCGACAAGCAGCAGGGCGGCAAGGCCGATGCGCTCAACGCCGGGATCAACCTGTCGCGCTCGCCCGTGTTTTGCGCCGTCGACGCCGATTCCGTCCTCGAATCGGATGCCTTGCTGCGCGCGGTGCAGCCCTTTTTCGAGGAGCCGGAAAAGACCGTTGCGGTCGGCGGCACGATCCGCATCACCAACGGCTGCCGGGTGCGATCCGGCCGTATCCTCGATATCGCCCTGCCGCGTCAGGTTCTGCCGCTGCTGCAGATCGTCGAGTATCTGCGCGCGTTCCTGATCGGGCGCCTGGGCTGGAGCCACCTGGACAGCCTGATGTTGATCTCGGGGGCCTTCGGCATCTTCGCCCGGCGCATCGTCGTCCAGGTCGGCGGCTACAGCACCGACACGGTGGGCGAGGACATGGAGCTGGTGATCAAGATGCACCGCTACCTGCGCGAAAACGACCTGAAATACTCGGTTCGCTTCGTGCCGGATCCGGTCTGCTGGACCGAGTGCCCGAGCAGCCTCAAGGTCCTGGGACGCCAGCGCATGCGTTGGCAGCGCGGCGCGCTCGAAACCTTCTTCAAGCACGCCTCGATGCTGTTCAAGCCCCGCTACGGCCGGGCCGGCTTCATCGGCATGGGGCACGTCCTTCTGATCGACGTGCTCGGACCGCCGCTGGAGGTGCTCGGCTATTTCATCATTCCGCTCGCCTGGTACATGGGCGTCATCGACTGGCGGTTCTTCGCGGCCTATATGGCGCTCACCGCCTTGTTCGGGGTCTTTCTCAGCATCGGGTCGCTGATCCTGGAGGAGATGGAGCTGCGCCGCTTTCCGAGTGCCTGGGACCTCCTGGTGTTGACCCTGGTCGCCGTGGCCGAGAACTTCGGCTACCGGCAGCTCGCCAACTTCTGGCGGATCGGCGGCTGGTGGCAGTACCTGCGCGGCGTCAACTACTGGAACGCCGAAGCGCCACAGGCCGAAGCGCCGCAGGGGGTAGAGACGTTTCCCTTCCCCCCCGGGGCCGCCGCCGCGGACCCGGAGCCCTGCCGGCCCGCGCCGCCCGACGAGGCCCGCCCGGAGGCCGCGCCGGCTGGAAACGGCCAAGAGCGGCCGCGGGCGGGGCGGCAAGCCGCCATGGAAGACCCTGAAGCCGAGGCCGACCGGATCGAGGCCGAGCGGATCCTGACGGTCGAGCGCGACCGCCGAATGATCTTCAAAAGCTGCGAGCGCGATGTGGTCCTGGTCGAAGGGCACCTCGAGACGCGCGCGCGTGCGCGGGTCCTGTGGGTCGGCCCGGGCGCCCGTTTTGTCGGCAAGGCCGAGGTCGAGTTCGCCGAGATCCACGGCCAGTTCGAAGGCGACTTGTCGGCCTCGAAGAAGCTGGCGGTCCACGCCGCCGGGCGCATAACCGGGACCACGCACTATCGGGAGATCATGGTCGAGCCCGGCGGCGAGATCCGGCCCGGCGCTCCGGACCCTCTGCGACGCATCGTGGTAAGCGGCCAGGCTTGAGCGCTTCAGCTCCGGCTGTCGCTGAGCAGGCGTTCGAGCAGCCGGGGCGTCAGCCGGCCGTCGACCGACAGCCCGGCCGACTTCTGGTAGGCGCGGATCGCCTCGCGCGTGCGCGGCCCGATCCGGCCGTCGACGTCTCCGGCCGGATAGCCGAGCCGGTTCAGGGTCACCTGCAGGTAAGTCACCGTGGGCGGGTCGGCAAAGCGCGTGTTGGGCCGGGGCTTGAAGGCCGCCGACCGGGATTCGGCCTCGTGCCGCTGCCCGGCGCTCAGGCGCTTGGCGAGGGCCGGGCGCAGGCTCCCGGCCTCGCCGTGGCCGCGTTCGGCGGCGATCAGGATCCAGGTGTAGCCGGCCGTCGGGTTCTCGGGCAGGCCGTAGCCGGCCGAGAGGATCACGCCCATGGCATACTGCGCCTCGAGCTGACCCTGGCGCGCCGCCTTGGCGTACCAGCGTGCCGCCCAAGCCGGGTCCTTGGGCACGCCCTGGCCGTTGGCGAAGGCCTTGGCCAGCAGGTACTGCGCGTCGGCGTGGCCCTGCACGGCCGCTTCGGCCAGGTACTCGGCCGCCCGCTCCCGGTCCTGGTCGACGCCCGTGCCGGAATAGAAGGCGGCGCCCACCAGGTACTGGGCCCGGGGCTCGCCGCGGTCGGCCGCCAGATCGAGCCACTTGGCGCCGGTCCCGAGGTCCCGCGGGACGCCGTGGCCCCCGGTGTAGGCGCGGCCGAGCTCGTAGCTCGCCCCGCCGTGGCCCTGCTCCGCGGCCCGCTGGAAGCGCCAGGCGGCGGTTTCCTCCCGGCCGGCCCGGCGGGCGGCGAGCCCGGCCTGATACAGCGCTTCGGATTTGCTGGGCGGCGGCTTGGGCTTGGCGGCGGGCCGTGCCGTCTTGTCGACTCCGAAAAATCGGTCGAGGCGGTCCGCGGCATTCTGCGCCGAGCGGTTGAACGCGTCGAGGTCCGTGCAGGCGGCGGTCAGCAGCAGGGCGACGAGGGCGGCGGCGAGACGCTTGGTGGCCATGGGGCCTGGGGTCCTTGGCAAAGGCTTGCGACCCTTCGAGGGTACCGGATGAGGGTTTATACCAGAGGTCCTTGATATTGGGTTACTTTCAATGGCCTTTGTTACAACCGTGGACGGCAGGCGGGCGCGCTTCACGATGCCGTGCGGCCCTCTGGACAGGGGCCATGGCAGCGTCCACATAGCTGTCGGGCCCCAGCAGGAGTGCCGTCGTGACCGCCGAGACCGCCGAGACCGCCGTATCGGACCCAACCGCCAGCCCGGCGCCCGCGTTGCCGGGCCCGGACCTGCGGGTCGTGGCGGCGGCGGGGCTGCTGCTGGCGGGCGGGGCGCTGGCGATCGGCGGGGCCTTCGCCTGGCGCCAGGCCGCGCTTTACTTGCTGGGCGGGGCACTCGGGCTGGTACTCTACCACGCGGCCTTCAGCTTCGTGTCCGGCTGGCGGCGCTTCGTCGCCGAGGGGCGCGGCGCGGGCCTGCGCGCCCAGATGGTCATGCTGGCGCTCGCCACCGCGATCTTCCTGCCGGTGTTGGCCGAGGGCAGCCTGTTCGGCCGGCCGGTCGGCGGCGCGGTCGCGCCCTTCGGCGTCTCGGTCGCGGCGGGCGCCTTCCTGTTCGGGGTCGGCATGCAGCTGGGCGGCGCCTGTGCCTCGGGCACGCTCTATACCGTGGGCGGCGGCTCGACCCGCATGCTGGTCACCCTGGTGTTCTTCATGGTCGGGTCGGTGATCGGCTCGGCCCACATTCCCTGGTGGCTCGAGCTGCCGAAGAAGACGGTCTTTTTGCCGGCGGAGCTCGGACTCCTGGCCGCGCTCGGCCTTCAGCTCGGCCTGTTCGCGCTAATCGCGGGCGTGAGCGTGGTGATCGAGCGCCGGCGCCACGGGCGGCTGGAAGAAGGCCTGGCCGGGGGGCCGGCGGGGTGGCGGCGCTTCGTCCAGGGGCCCTGGCCGATGGTCTGGGGCGCGGTCTTGCTGGCGCTCTTGAACG
>CAMYMY010000103.1 GCA_947259625.1 uncultured Kiloniellales bacterium
TGTTCCTATGACAGAACAACCCGAGACATGGACGGGCGGATGTCTTTGCGGTGCCGTTGCTTACGAGGCCAATGGATTGCCCGGCAAAATTAGCGGCTGCTGTCACTGCCGAATGTGTCAGAAGGCCTATGGCAACGGTTCCACGGCATTCATAGAATTCCCAGCCGAAACGTTCAAAATTACACGCGACGAACCAACCATTTACCGCCCTGGCCGAGTGGCGTCAGCTGGTGACCGGAGAGCCCTGGCTCTCGGCGTTTGGACACCGGCTCTCATTGGTCTGACAGCTCCGCAGCATGAGTATTTTGACCCTGCGGGCAGCGCCGCGCTGAGCACTACTCCGCAAGGGGCGCACCCGGTTTCGTGCCCTTAAAGTCGCGGGCGTCGATGCCTTGGTCGAGGCGGAAGGTCTCTTTGCCCACCACGCGACGGAGCACGATGTCGACCATCGTGGTCGTGTTAGGCGCGACGACCCCCTTCAAGATCTCGGCCGACCCGGTGATGCTGCAGGTCATGTAATGGGCAAATCCCGCGTCGGGCCGAGCGGTGATTTTGAAGCCCAGAGCCGTGGTGCCTTTGAGCTCCGGGCGCACCACCTCGTTCTTGTCCTTGACGGCGTCACAGCCGGTCATGACGCTGTGGTTGAAGTAGTAGGTGACCGTGTTGCGGTTGTTCGGGTTGAGCTGGCGGTCGGCGAAGAACCCTTTCGGCAGGTGGTCGGGGCTGCTCTTCGGACCAGCGGTCAGGATCAGATCGAAGTCCGAGACGGCATAGCCCTCGTGATCCGTCACGCGGAAGATCACCATCGAGAAGCGATCGTGGATGAAGTAGGTGTCCGACCACAGTCTCCTGCGTTCCACCTCGAGTCTCTCGTTCTCCTGGACCTGCGCGCTGGCCGCGTCGAACTCCGTGGCCACCGTTCGGTAGTCGTTCTTGGTCTTCACCTTGATGCAGGAGAGGATCGCGTCCACCGTGGGCTGGTCCTTCTTCGTCCCGGCCGCGGCTCGCACGCTCTTCATGATTCCCTTGGCGTTGCCCGAATGCGACTTGCCCGCGACGATTCTCAGGGGGGTCTTGGTGGCGGCCAGGTTCGCATCGAGCTTCAGCTCCGGAGCGTGAAACCGGCGGTCCTTGGTGCCGGGCACGGGGACTGGAGCCTGTTGTACCAGGCGGAGGTAGTTCGCACGGAGGTTGGCCGCGGCCACCCGAACGACTCCATCGGAACCGAGTTCGCCGGTGTAGCTGTTGAGGTTGTCGTAGAACGCGCGATCGATCGTCTGACCGGTGATCACGAAGGGAAAGACGCCCTTTGGCCCGATGTGCTTGTCCTTGCTCTCGATCCACTCCTTGTTGAGTTCCCACGCCGGCGCGCTGCCCAGGGCAAGCCAGTCGAGCACGCCCTGTCCCGGCTCGACGCCCTTCAACCACGACTTCATGCGGCTGAGCCTGCCCTTGCCCAGGACCGCCAACGCCGAGCCGTAGTTGGCCGGCGCCAGCATGATCAGGTGGCTCATGGGACAGGCGCGAGCACCAGATCGCTGGTAGTAGCGCCGCCACCACTCGCGGATCACGGGGCCTCCCGTGGAGTGGGTGATGCACACGAAGCGATGTCCCGAGTTCAGGAGCGAGCCAAGCTGGTCCGCGACGGCGGTCTCGAATGCGCGCGCGATGTCCTTGACCCGCACCTCGTCGTGGAAGCTGATATATCGGCCCAGGTAGATCTCCTGGATTTTGATCGTCAGGCCGTGTTGCCCTCCCTCATTGGCAAGGCGTGCGGGTAAATGTCCGTAGGTGTTGGTGTGCGTGACACTCCATCCATGTACAAAAACGACGAACGTATCCATTTCGAGGCACCAATTCCCTTTCAGGGCGAGATGACACGCACAGCTTACACATGGGGTAGTGGCGTTTCAACGGCGTTCGTGGACTGGATCGCCGATGCTGTGAACCTGCGCGTGGCGAATTTCTGCTCAATCCGCCATCGGTTGTGCCGTCTGTAGTTTCTGTCCCCCACAGAAATCCCAGGATTCCCGACCCACGTCAGTCGGTGCGAGCTATAGATACGCGCACGATCAGCTCCTGGAGGATCCACCGGTCGCCATCGCGGATGGAGTAAATGGAAGCGACAGGAGCTTACGAAGCCTCGCCCCCCGATTCCCGATTCGATGAGACACCGCAGTACCCGGCCGTGGCCCAGCGCGCAACGACCTTCGCCTTGGCAGACCGCCGTATCACATACTCGGATACGCCGAACTCACTCGCACCGCGCTTCCAGTTATACGTGTAACCCAGACGTGTCCACGGGAAGCCACCCGGCGAGGTATAGGACTTGGCCGCCTGTCGCGCATACCAAGCCCTGTGGCGGGGGTCGACATTTTCGGGGAAATCGGCCGTGCAGTGGGTCTTACTCTCATCCGGGTCGGCGCACGGACGAAACAGGTCGTCCGCGGATACGACCAGCGTCACGAACTCACGCGGATCCTCGTCCACGGGCAGACCCAGCAATTGCTGCAGATCCTGCCCCAAGGTTGTTCGGTCGAACCGCACGCATTCCTGCCGGACATCCCCGGCGATGGTGACCCAGACCTCACCCCAAGTGAGCGTGACCTCATGGCCTACTACGTAGCTATCGGGATACTTCGTCCAGGTCACGACCTTGAATTCCTCGCCCTGGAGCGGCTCGAGGGCCACGATCTCGTCCGGCTCGATGACCGCTGCGTCCCCGATGGCCCGTTGATAAGGGTTCGCGAGGCGGCGGTCGGCGAGATGCCACATAATCGCGAACAGCATGACGAACCCCACCGCGAACAGGGCGACCAGCCAAATCAGTCTTGTGCAGAACGGCGGGAACTTCACGGGCTTGGTGAGGTCCTCCGGATCGGCGAGCGCGAGGCCACCCAGCTTCGTATTCGAGCTCTGAAGCTTGCGCTGTGAAATCCAATATTCCTTGAGGTGGTTGCCCTGATCCTTGATGAGAAACAACAGGAAGGCGCAAAGCGCGACCCCGACGATGGCGATCGCGAGCTGGATCAAAAGGAGCCCGCGATCACCCAATTGCTCGGTGTAGAACTCCACGCTGAAAGCGATCAAAGCGGCCTCTAGCGTGAGCACCCAGGTCGTGATCGTCCACGTCCGGCTCTTCACCTTTGAAGCGGCCTCTTCGTAGGCGCTGTGCAGCTGGAACACCTCCTCCAGTCCCAGCTGCTTGATCGCGTGCGAAGCCTCGTCGGCTTGCGTATTCTTCTCGTCGGTCATTCGCACTGCTCCTCGAGCCCATGTTGAAGCGGGCCCTTCGTCTCCCCGTCAGCGGTCCATAGTAAACATCGAGTTCAGCATTCTGCTAGGTTGCACGTTGATTTCAGCCGTTCGAAGCATTTCCGACCTCGACTTGAATGACCGCTGTTGGCTGTATCCGGCTGCCTGAGGTCCCGCCAAACCGCGGCCGCTGACCGCCGGTAGCCGAGATGCGAGTGCCTGCCGGAGGCTCACGTCCTTGGGCGTGCGCAAAGCCCTTGAGAATAACCCTTGATATCAGGCGCGCGCGGCGCGGCCGATCGGGCCGCTGAGGCCGTCGAGCGCGCCGGCTTCGAGCTCCAGCACCTGAAAGCGGTTCGGGTCGACCGGCCCGGGCAGCACCAGGCCCGCGGCGGGCGCGTTCACGAAGCCGTAGGGGGCATAGTACTCGGGCTCGCCGACCACGACGCAGACGCGGTGGCCCAGGCGCCGGGCCTCGCCGAGCCCGTGGCGCACGAGCGCCCGGCCGATGCCCCGGCCCTGGAGGGCCGGCTCGACCGCGAGCGGCCCGAGCAGGATGGCCGGCGCCGTCGCGATCGCAATCGGCCAGAAGCGCAGCGAGGCGAGCAGGCCGCCGTCCGGGCCGACGGCGACGAAGCGCAGGTCGGCCAGGTCCGCGACCCCCTCGCGCAGTCGGTAGACGGTCTTGTTCAGCCGATCGGTCCCGAAGGTCCGGTCGAGCAGCGAGTCGAAGTGTTCAGGGTCTTGAGGCCGCTGGGGCCGAATTTGGAAAGCCATCGTAGGTCCGGTCCAGGGTGCCGCGCCAGCTTGCGGCGATGTCGGGAAAGGCGTGCTGCCGGTCGCCCGGCGGGGCCGGTCGCTCGCTTGCCTTTCCTCGAGTCCCTCGGATCCGGTCATTGCCGTCCCGCAGGCCGATCGAACGCTAGAGCGCAGGCCCCTCTGCGCGCGGTCGTCGCGCGCGCCCGGATCGTCGTCGGAGGGTCCTGGCTGCGGCCATCGGGTCGGTTCCCTGGTCGGGATGCAAAATGGAAAGCCGGATGTATCACAGGCCGTGGCAGCGCGCCACGATTTTCCCGGCAGGCGGCTATGCGGCGGGCGCGGGTCGGCGCAGCGCGGCGAGCCCCTCGAGCATGCCGGCACCCATGATGAGCGCGCAGCCCGCGGTCTCGCGCAGCCCGAAGGGCTCGCCGGTCAGGACCGCGGCGCTCGCCGCCGCCGTGACCACCTCGATCAGCAGAATGATCGACACACGCCCCGGATCGAGCCGCGCCGCGCCCCAGAAGACCAGCCAGGTCTGCGGCAGCAGCCAGAGCGCGGCGACCAGCGCCGCGGGCGGCAAGGCGTCCGTCAGACCGGGCGGCACCGGGACCCGGCCCGGCAGGAACAGGACGAAACAGAGGGCGATCACGGTGCCGCCGGCGAAGGAGACGAAGCTGGTCTCTAGGCCGCCGACCTGGGGCGCCCGCCGGGTCAAAGTGAGGGTGATCGCGAACAGCAGGCCCGAGACCAGGCCAAACCAGTCGCCTTCGGAGCGGGGCAGGGGAAACCCGCCGTCGAAACCAAGCACCACGGCCGCGCCGCCGAGGCCCATGAGGATGCTGACGATGCGCCGCACCCCCGGCCGCTCGCCCAACAGCAGCCAGGCAAAGCCGGTCGCCCAGACCGGGGCCAGGTAGAACAGCAAAACGACGCGCACCACCTCGCCGACCAGGACACCGTGGTTCCAGAAGGTCAGGACCGCGCCGAAGCTGAGCCCGATCAGAAGCAGCGGAACCCCGCCGGCCCGCAAACGCCGGCGGCGGTACCAGGCGACCGGCAGCAGAACCAGGACCGCGGCGCCGTAGATCGCCAGGCTGCTCCAATCGCCGGGCAGGTCGCCGGCCGCCAGCCAGCGCAGCGGCAGCCACCACAGTCCCCACAGGACGGCCGAGCCCGCCACGGCCAGGGCGGGCAAAGCCCTGTGATGCCGTGTCATGGGCCGAGCCCCTCGTCCCAATAGGGCGGCTCGCCGAAGCGCGCGGCCAGGAAGTCGACGAAGACCCGGACCTTGAGCGAGAGGTTGCGGCTCGCCGGATAGACCGCGTAGACGTTGGCCTCCTCGGCAATTCGCCAGTCGGGCAGCACCCGCACCAGATGTCCGGCGCGCAGGCCATCCCCGGCAATGAAGCTGGGCAGCATGACGATTCCCAGGCCGCCCAGCGCCGCCGCCAGCAGGACGTCGCCGTTGTTGACGGCGAGGCGCCCCGACACCTTGACCCGGTGCAGACCGTCGGGGCCGCGAAAACGCCATTCGGGACCGGCCGTCCGGTAGCTGTAGCTCGCGCAGTCGTGGCGGGCGAGGTCCTCCGGCGCGGCCGGCCGGCCACGCTCCGCCAGATACCCCGGCGCGGCGCAGAGGACCAGCCGGCTCGGCGCCAGGCGGCGGGCGACCAGGCTCGAATCGGCGAGCACGCCGATGCGAATCGCCACGTCGTACCCTTCCTCCACCAAGTCGACCATGCGGTCGTTGAGGGCGAGGTCGAGGGTCAACTCCGGGCAGTGTCCGAGGAACTCGGGCAGCGCGGGTCCGACGTGCAGGAAGCCGAAGGACATAGGCGCGGCGACCCTGAGCACGCCGCGCGGCGCCATGGCCAGGTGGGTGACCGCCTGCTCCGCCGCCTCGGCCTCGCTCAGCGTCTTCTGACAGCCCGCGTAGAAGGCAGCCCCCGCCTCGGTCAGGGAGAGCCGCCGGGTCGTGCGGTTCAGGAGCCGAACGCCGAGGTCGTCCTCGAGCCGGCTCACCTGCTTGGAGACGGCGGACTTGGACAGCCGCAACTCCTCCGCCGCCCGGGTGAAGCTCTCCGTTTCGACGACCCGGGCGAAAACCGCCATGGCGCTGAGATCCGGCATGGGATAGTTTCCTGTGGGAAACAATATTATTCCATTTCAGCATATTATTTGATCCGAGAGAACGCTCTATTTTCAGAGCCCGGCCAGTCGGTTCCCTGGCTCACATCCATAACGCGATCGGAGCGCGCCATGAGCAAACTTCTAGTGCTGTACTACAGTGGCTATGGACACGTGGAGACCATGGCCAAGGCAGTGGCCGAGGGGGCAGACGGTGTCTCCGGGGTCGAGGTCACGGTCAAGCGGGTGCCGGAACTGGTCCCCGAGGAGATCGCGCAAGGGGCCGGCATGAAACTCGACCAGGGCGCTCCCGTCGCCAAGCCGGAGGAGTTGGCGGACTATGACGCGATCATCTTCGGCACGCCGACGCGCTTCGGCAACATGGCCGCGCAGATGCGCAACTTCCTGGATCAGACCGGCGGCCTCTGGATGAGCGGCGGCCTGGTCGGCAAGGTCGGCAGCGTCTTCGTCTCCACCGCGACCCAGCACGGCGGCCAGGAGACCACCATCACCTCGTTCCACACGACCCTGCTGCACCAGGGCATGGTGGTCGTCGGCGTGCCCTACGCCTGTCAGGAACTCATGAACATGGACGAGATCAGCGGCGGCACGCCCTACGGCGCCTCGACCCTCGCCGGCGGCGACGGCAGCCGTCAACCGAGCGAGAACGAGCTCACGATCGCCCGTTTCCAGGGCCGGCACGTGGCCGAAATCGCCGCCAGGCTAGCGGCCTGAACCGGAAGGAGCAGCGCCGTGATCGAAGTCATCCCCTTCGAGACGCTGGGCCGGCTGGACATCGACTGGCTGAGCGCGCGCTATCATTTCAGCTTCGCCAACTACCACGACCCGGCGCGCAGCGGCCTGGGGCCGCTCCTGGTCTGGAACGACGATACGATCCAGCCGGGCACCGGTTTCGACCCACACGGCCACCAGGACATGGAGATCATCACCTATGTCCGCCGCGGCGCGATCTCGCACCGGGACCACCTGGGCAACGAGGGCCGCACCGTGGCCGGCGACGTGCAGGTCATGTCGGCCGGAAAAGGTATCCGCCACGCCGAGTACAACCTGGAGGACGAGGCAACTCAGATCTTCCAGATCTGGATCGAGCCGGACGAAGCCCGCCTCGAGCCCCGCTGGGCGACACGCCGCTTCCCCAAGGCCGAGCGCGCCGCTGCGCTGGTCGCGCTCGCCTCGGGCCGCGCGGGCGACAACGATGCCCTGCCGATCCGTCAGGACGCGGCGGTCCTGGGCGCGGCATTGTCGCCGGGGCAGAGCGTCACACACCGCCTCGGCGAGGAGCGCCGGGCCTATTTGGTTCCCTCCCGAGGACGAATCGAGGTAAACGGCGTCTTGGCGAATGCACGTGACGGCATTGCCATAACCGGCGAAGATACACTCACGGTTACTGCACTGGAGGACTCGGATATACTTCTGGCCGACCTGCCGTGATTTCCTGCAATCGAAACAAGGAACCTGAGCCATGACCAATGGAACCGCATCGACCCGCCTGATCGTCCCGGCGCTGCAGCCGCTCTATGGCAGCCTATCGGGCCTTTCCTACCCGATGATCCGT
The DNA here is from genome assembly GCA_947259625.1 of uncultured Kiloniellales bacterium. Lineage (GTDB taxonomy): Bacteria > Pseudomonadota > Alphaproteobacteria > Kiloniellales > JAKSDN01 > CAMYKD01. Next base: position 7,718 of record CAMYMY010000103.1, read on the forward strand.
TTCTTCACCGGCCTAATCCTGATGCCGCACGGGGCACAGAAGCTGTTCGGCTGGTTCGGCGGCGGCGGCCTCGAGGGCACCGGCGGCTTTTTCGCCCAGAACCTGGGCCTGGAGCCGGGAATTTTCTGGGCCGGGCTGGTCGGCGCAACCGAGTTCTTCGGCGGCTTGTTCCTGGCCGTGGGCTTTCTCACCCGCCCGGCGGCCATCGGCATCGCCATCCTGATGGCCTATGCCGCCTTCATGGTCCACCTGCCGAGCGGTTTCTTCTGGAACAAGGGCGGCTACGAGTATCCGCTGCTCTGGGGCCTGATCGCGCTCGCGATCGCGTTCCGCGGCGGCGGCGAGATGTCGGTCGACCGCAAGATCGGCCGGGAATTCTGACGTCTTTTGCAGCGCGCCCGGCGGCGCCTGTCGTGCCGCCGGGCGTTTTCATGCCTCGATCCGACCGGAGGATGGTGCGATGGGACTGTTGATCGACGGTGCGTGGCACGATCAGTGGTACGACACGAAGCGGAGCGGCGGGCGCTTTCAGCGCCAGGAAAGCCAGTTCCGCAAAGAGGTGACGTCTGACGGCGCATCGGGTTTCAAGGCCGAGCCGGGGCGCTATCATCTCTACGTGTCGCTTGCCTGCCCCTGGGCACACCGGACGCTGATCTTCCGCAAACTGAAGGGGTTGGAGGACGTGATCCCGGTGTCCGTGGTCCACTGGCACATGGGCGAAACCGGCTGGGAGTTCCGCGAGGGCCCCGGCGCCACCGGCGACCCTTTGTTCGGCGCCGGCCACCTCCACGAGATATACACCCGGGCCAAGCGCGACTACACCGGCCGGGTGACCGTGCCGGTGCTCTGGGACACGCGCGAAAGCACGATCGTCAACAACGAGTCCGCCGAAATCATCCGCATGCTGAACAGCCAGTTCAATGCCATAGCCGAGCGGCCGGAGCTGGATTTCTATCCGAAGGAACTGCGCGGGACGATCGACGAGATCAACGAGACCGTCTACCACACCGTCAACAACGGCGTGTACAAGGCCGGATTCGCGACTAGCCAAGAGGTCTACGAGTGGGCTTTCGACGCCCTGTTCGACACGTTGGACACTCTGGAGGCACGGCTCGCCGAGCAGCGTTATCTGGTCGGCGGGCGCCTGACCGAGGCCGACTGGCGCCTGTTCACCACCCTGCTGCGCTTCGATCCGGTCTACGTCGGCCACTTCAAGTGCAACAAGCGGCGCCTGGTCGACTACCCGAACCTCTGGGCCTACACGCGCGAGCTCTACCAGATGCCGGGCGTGGCCGAGACGGTCGACCTGCACCACATCAAGCAGCACTATTTCGGCAGCCACGCGACCGTCAACCCGACCGGCATCGTGCCGAAGGGCCCGAAGATCGATTTCGACGCGCCGCACGACCGGGAGCACTTGAAGGTCGCGTAGCGACGGATAGGCGATGGCTCTTGCGGAGCCCTGTGCTAGAATGGCGCAGGGCCAACCGAAAGCGCGCCGAATCTTGCCATCCCGCCACACCGCCAAATCGCTCTGGCTCGTCACCGTCCTGTGGATGTTGACCGGCGCCGGCGCGGCGCAGGAGCCGCAGCGGCCGTTCAGCACCATAGTCGGCGACTGGAACCATTCGCTCGATCTGGCCGCGCAAGAGCTCGCGCAACCGACTTTGTCCGAGGACCGTGCCGCGAAGCTGTCGCAGCACCTCGCGACGATCCGCGCCGAGGCCGAGGAGATTCAATCCAAGAGCGCGGCGCTGATCGAGCCGCTGAGCGAGCGGGCCGAAGCACTGGGGCCGCCGCCCGAGGACGGCGAACTCCCGGAAGACGACACGATCGCCGAGGAACGCCGGAAGATCGCGGAAGACATCACCGCCTACGAGACACGCATCAAGCAGGCCGCTCTGGCCTTGAAGCGGACCGACGAGCTGGCCGACGCGATCAGGGCGCGCACCCGGGGGGCGCAGATAGAGACCCTTTTCAAACGGTTTCCACTGCCCTTGGCGCCAAGCACC
>CAMYMY010000104.1 GCA_947259625.1 uncultured Kiloniellales bacterium
AGGCCGACGGCATCCACCCCAACGCGGCGGGCGTCGCGGTCCTGGTCGAGCGCATCGTCCCGGTGCTGGAGCCGTTGCTGCGCGGCCTCGCGGCCCGGCGGGATGCGGCCGATGGCTGATGCGGCGGGCGCTTCGCCAGTGAGCTTCAAGGCGGCTTCGGCTGCGGGCGAGGACTGGGCCCAGACGGTCAAGGCCTGTCTCGGGACGCTCGGCGAGCTGCCGGACGGCGCCAACCTGGGGCTGCTCTATGCGACGGCGGAGCTGAGCGAGGACTTGAGCTCGATCCTGACCTTCCTGCGCGAGCGCACGCGCATCGAGGACTGGGTCGGCACGGTCGGCATGGGCATCGCAGCCAGCGGGGTCGAGTACCACGGGCGGCCGGCGCTCGCGGTTCTGGTCGGTGCGCTGCCGGAGGACAGCTTTCGCGTTTTCGAGCCGGTGAGCGGACCCCTCGAGCCTTTCATGGAAAGGCATGGCGACTGGGTCGCGCGGCACCATCCGGTCTTCGGCATCGTCCACGGCGACCCGCGCAACCAGAGGGTCGACCGCATCGTCGATGCCCTGGCGGCCGAGACCTCGACCTTTCTGGTCGGCGGGTTGACGGCGGGACCGGCCGACTGTCCGCAGATCGCCGGGCGCATCGGCGAGGGCGGGCTGTCCGGCGTCCTATTCGCTCCGGAGCTGCCGGTGGTCGCCGGGCTGTCCCAGGGCTGCACGCCGATCAGCGAGGTCCGGACCATCACCGAGGCCGAGCAGAACGTCGTCATGAAGATCGACGGGCGCCCGGCGCTCGAGGTGTTCAAGGAGGACATCGGCGAGCTGCTGGCGCGCGATCTGAGGCGCGTCGGCGGTTACATCTACGCGGCTTTTCCGATCGTCGGCACGGACACCGGGGACTACCTGGTGCGCAATCTGGCGGGCATCGACTTGGAGCGTGGCTGGATCGCGGTCGGCGAGCTGGTCGAGGAGGGCCGGCAGTTGATGTTCTGCCGGCGCGACCACGAGTCCGCCGAGCAGGACCTGAAACGGATGCTGGCCGACGTCAAGCGCCGCGCCGAAACGCCGCCCAAGGCCGCGGTCTATTTTTCCTGCATCGCGCGTGGTCCGAACCTCTTCGGCCCGGAGTCCGAGGAGTTGAAGCTGGTCCGCGAGACGCTGGGCGACCTGCCGTTGGTCGGCTTCTACGCCAACGGCGAGATATCGAACAATCGCCTCTACGGCTACACCGGCGTGCTGGCGCTGTTTCTCTAGGCGCGCACCAGGCAAGACAACTCCGAACAGGAGAGCAAGCATGGAATACCGCCGACTCGGACGGACGGACCTGAAGGTCAGCGTGATCGGCCTGGGCAGCATGACCTGGGGCGAGCAGGTCACGGAGCTGGACGGCTTCGCGCAGATGGACCGTGCGCTCGAGCGGGGCGTCAACTTCATCGACACGGCGGAGATGTACCCGGTTCCGCCGCGCGCCGAGACCTACGGGCGCAGCGAGGAGATCATCGGCGGTTGGCTCGCGGCGCGGGGCGGGCGCGACAAGGTCTTGATCGCCACCAAGGTGACCGGGCCGAGTGACCGTTTCCCCTATATGCGCGACGGCAAGCCGCGGCTCGACCGGCGGCACATCACCGAGGCGGTCGAGGCCTCGCTTCGGCGTCTCAGGACCGATTACATCGACCTCTACCAGCTGCACTGGCCGGAGCGGCCCCTCAACGTCTTCGGCGAGCTCGGCTACCGCCACGAGGCGGACGACCCGGAGGCCACGCCGATGGAGGAGACCCTCGCTGTGCTGGGCGACCTGATCGAGACCGGCAAGCTGCGCAGCGTCGGCCTTTCGAACGAGACTCCCTGGGGCGTCATGCGGTTCCTGGCGCTCGCCGAGACGGGACGCGGCCCGAGCATGGCCTCGGTCCAAAACCCCTACTCCCTCCTCAACCGCACCTTCGAGCCGCGCCTGGCGGAGGTGGCGATCCGCGAGGACTGCGGGCTGCTCGCCTATGCGCCGTTGGGCGCCGGCACGCTCAGCGGCAAGTACCTGAACGGCCGGCAGCCGGCCGGCGCCAGGCTCACGCTGTTTCCTGACAACACGCGGTATCGAGGCGCCCGGGCCGAGACGGCGATCGCCGCCTATGTCGCGTTGGCCCGGGACTACGGCCTGGACCCGGCGCAGATGGCGCTCGCCTACGTCGCCTCCCGGCCCTTCCTGACCTCGGCCATCGTCGGCGCGACCAGCGTGGCGCAGCTCGAGAACAACCTCGAGGCCAAGGACCTCGTCCTGTCCGAATCGGTGCTCGACGGCATCGAAGAGATCCACAGGACACACACTTATCCCTGCCCCTGAACCCGCCAAGGCCGATAGACTGAGACTCGAGGAGTCGGGACCGTCATGCGCCTCTTCATCGCCATCGCCTTGCCGGAAGACCTGCGCGCACGGCTCGCCGCGCTGGGTAACGGGCTGCCCGGCGCGCGCTGGATCAGCGAGGAGAACCTGCACCTGTCGCTGCGCTTCCTGGGTGAGTTGGACGGCGGCGAGGCGGCGGACGTCGACGCGGCCCTGGCCGGGGTCCGGGTGCCGGGTTTCGAGCTCGGCCTCGAGGGCATCTCGCACTTCGGCAAGGGACGCAATCTGCGCGCGCTCTGGGCCGGCGTGCGGCCGAACCCGGCGCTCATGCGCCTGCAGGCCAAGATCGAGCAGGCCGCGATCCGCGCCGGCCAGCCGCCGGAAAAGCGCAAGTTCAAGCCGCATGTGACGCTGGCGCGCTTCAAATCCAACCCGGGCGGCAAGCTCCAGTCGTATCTCGCCGAGCACGCCCTGTTCCGGACCGGGCCCTTCCCGGTCGACGGCTTTACGCTCTACTCCAGCTTTCTGTCGGCCGGCGGCGCCATCTACAGGCCCGAAGCGGAGTATCCCTTGGAGCCGAACGAAGGCGGCGCTCGTTAGGGGGCGGGCGGCGTTCTGCTCCGGCGCGGGGTCAGCCGTAGCGCCTCAGGATGCCGTCGACCGAGGCGGCATAGTGGCCGCCGAACAAGGTCGTGTGCACCAGCAGGGGATAGAGGTTGTAGATGTCGCGCCGCGCCTCGAAGAAGCCGGGCGCAATCGGCCGGTGCTCACGGTAGCGGTCGAAGAAGGCCGGGCCGAAGGTGCCGAACAGGGTCGTGAAGGCCAGCTCGACCTCGGCGTTCGCATAGTGTATCGCCGGATCGACGAAGGCGGCGATGCGCCCGGCCTTGACCAGGATGTTGCCGCCCCAGAGGTCGCCGTGGATCAGCGAGGGCGCGGCCGGCTCGTCGAGATGACGCTCGAGCTTGCCGCAGAACGACTCCAGGCGTTTCATCGTGGCTGCGGGCAGGTTTCCGGATTGCAGGGCCAAACGGCCCATGTAGGCCAGGCGCTGCTCGCGGAAGAACGCGACCCAGCTTTCGGTCCAGGGGTTGGGCTGTCGGAGCGGCCCGATCAGGGTGTCGCGCGCGTAGCCGAAGGCCGGTGCCGAGACCGCGTGCAGCGCGGCGAGCAGGTCGGCGGCGTGGGCTTCGGCCGCGGCGCCGAGGGGCGACCCGCTCTCGACGTAGTCCATGAGCAGCAGGTCGTCGGCGGCGTGGAGCACGGCGGGCAAGGGCAGGTCGGTCAGCCTGGCGAGGTCGGCCAGCATGGCCGCTTCCTCGGCCAGCCCGCCCTCGGGCGCGACCTTGGCGACCAGGACGCCGCGGCCCTCCAGCTCGACCTTGTAGACCTGGGCGATGCAGCCGCCGGGCAAAGCAGCGACGCACCGCGGCCGGCGGCCTGACACCGTCACGACCGGCCCGGCGAGGCGCGGGTCGTCGGGTCTCACAGGAAATCGCGCTCGAGCGCCGCGATGAGCCCCTCGACACCGGGCTCGATCAGGTCGAGCGCGTAGTCGTAATCCGCGTCCCCGCCGTAGTAGGGATCCGGCACCTCGGCCGGCAGGCCCGCCACCCCGGCGTACTCCAGGAACAGCCTGACCCGTTCCGCGAGCTGCGGCGGGCAGAGTCGGTCTAGCTGCCCGAAATGCCCGCGGTCCATGCAGAGGATCAGGTCGAAGGTCTTGAAGTCCGCGTGGCGCAACTGGCGGGCGCGCAGGTCCTGCAGTTCGTAGCCGCGCCGCGCCGCGCGTTGGATCGCCCGCTGGTCGGGCGGCTCGCCGGCGTGGTAGTCGATCGTGCCGGCGGAGTCTACGCTCACGCGCTCGCCGAGGCCGGCCTCCGCCAGCTTGTGGCGCAGCACGCCCTCGGCGGTCGGCGACCGGCAGATGTTGCCGGTGCATACGAAGAGGACCTTGACTTCGCTCACGGTATTGTTCTCCGCGCTGCTTTGTTCGCTCGGCGGTCTCGTCTATCATCGCAGTCGCCATGCCGCAACACGACAGCCGCAGTATCGTGATCCTGACCGGGGCCGGGATCTCCAAGGAGTCGGGGCTCGACACCTTCCGCGAAGCCGACGGCATCTGGGCCAAGGTGCGCCTCGAGGACGTCGCCACGCCCGAGGCCTTCGCCCGCGATCCCGCGACCGTGCACGCCTTCTACAATGCCCGCCGCCGGGGTCTTGCCTCCGGCGAGGTTGCCCCCAACGCGGCGCACGCGGCGCTCGCCCGGCTCGAGGCCGAGTGGCCCGGCGAACTGCTGCTGGTCACCCAGAACATCGACGATCTGCACGAGCGGGCCGGCTCGCGCAGCCTGCTGCACATGCACGGCGAGCTCCTGAAGGGCCGCTGCGAGTCCTGCGGGACGGTGAGCTCCTGGCACGAGGACATGAGCCTGGAGAGCGCCTGCCCCGGCTGCACCCTGCCGGGCGGCATGCGGGTCGACGTCGTCTGGTTCGGCGAGATGCCCTTCGAGATGGAGCGCATCTACGCCGCGCTAGCGCGTTGCAGCGTGTTCCTCTCGATCGGCACCTCGGGCAACGTCTATCCGGCCGCCGGCTTCGTCCAGGAGGCGCGCGCCAACGGCCGGGCCCATACGGTCGAGCTGAACCTGGAGCCCTCGGAAGGCCACAGCCTCTTCGGGGAGCGCATCTATGGCCCGGCCACCGACGTCGTGCCGGCCTATGTCGAGCGCCTGCTCGGGAGGGGAGGCTGACGACGGCCGCGCTCGAAGTGCTGCTGAGCGAGGTGCGCGCGTGCCGGATCTGCGCGGCGCAGCTGCCGCTCGGACCGCGGCCGGTGTTGCGTGCGGGCGCGAGCGCGCGCCTGCTGATCATCGGCCAGGCGCCCGGCACCAAGGTGCACGAGACCGGGATTCCCTGGAACGACCGCAGCGGCGAGCGCCTGCGCGACTGGCTCGATGTCGACCGCGACACCTTCTATGACCAGGGCCGGGTCGCCATCGTCCCGATGGGCTTCTGCTATCCCGGCCGCGACCCGCGCGGTGGCGACAACCCGCCGCGGCCCGAGTGCGCGCCGCTCTGGCATCCGCCCTTGACAGTCGCCCTGCCGGCGGTCGAGCTCACGCTCCTGGTCGGCCTCTACGCCCAGGCGCACTACCTGGGCCCGCGGCGCAAGGGCTCGCTGACCGAAACCGTGCGTGCCTGGCGCGACTACGGGCCGGGTCAATTTCCGTTGCCGCACCCAAGTTGGCGCAACACGGCCTGGTTGAAGAAGAACCCCTGGTTCGAGACCGAGCTGCTGCCGGACCTGCGCGCCCGGGTGAAGGCCTCGATGTGATCGTCCGCCTCAGGCCTGGGCCTCGATGCGGTCCATGTCGTCGTCGCTGAGGCCGAAGTGGTGGCCGATCTCGTGAATCAGCACGTGGCGTACCACGTGGGTCAAGTCCTCGCCCACCTCGCACCAGTAGTCGAGGATCGGCCTGCGGTAGAGGAAGACCAGGTCCAGGTCCTCCGGCGTATCCAGCACGCTCTTGCGGCTCAGGTCTACGCCGCGATAGAGCCCCAGGAGGTCGAAGGGCGTCTCGCACTCCATGTCCTCCAGGGTCTCGTCATCGGGAAAATCTTCGACCCGGATCACCACGTTGCCCGCGAAGCGGCGCAACTCGGCCGGGATGCCGGCAAAGGCCTCGCGTGCGACCGCCTCGAGGTCGGCGAGCGTGGGCGCCGTGGTGTAGTGCCCGATGTCGTGCCTGTGTGCCATGGCGTGTGACGTGCGACTCTTCGGCGGCTTTGTCAAGCCGCCGCACCGGTGCGCAGGGTCGCCGGCCGGTGCTCTACTGCATGCGCATGCCGCCATCCAGGCGAATCACGTCCGCGTTCAGCATGGGGTTGGAGACGATGTGTAGGATCAGGTCGGCAAATTCCGAAGATTTGCCGAAGCGCTTCGGAAAGGGCACCTGGCTGGCCAGGTTATCCTGCACCTCCTGGGGCATGTTGAGCAGTAGCGGCGTGGCGATCAGGCCCGGCGCGATGGTCAGCACCCGGACCCCCACGCGCGCCAGCTCCCGGGCCGCCGGCAGCATCATGCCGATGACCCCGGCCTTGGAGGCCGCGTAGGCCGCCTGGCCCAGCTGGCCCTCGAAGGCGGCGATCGAGGCGGTCGACATGATCACGCCGCGCTCGCCGTCCTCGCCCAGCGGGTCGGCCCCTGCCATGTCGGCCGCGGCAAGGCGCAACAGGTTGAAGCTGCCGATCAGGTTGGTCTGGATGACCTGCGCGAAGGCCTCGAGCGGCATCGGCCCGTCGCGTCCGACGATCCGCTTGGCAGGTGCGATGCCGGCACAGTTGACCAGGACCCGGGCCGCGCCGTGCGCCTCGCGCGCCGCGGCGACCGCAGCCTCGGCCTCGGCGGCGCTGCCGACGTCGCAGGCGAGGCCCAGCCCACCGATCTCCTCCGCCACGCCCCGGGCCGCTTCGCCGGAGAGGTCCAGCACCGCCACTTTGGCACCGGCCGCGGCCAAGTGGCGGGCTGACTCGGCACCCAAGCCCGACCCGCCGCCGGTGACGATGGCGCCATGTCCCTTCACATCCATTGCACGTCCCCTTTGCTGCACCGCGAAATCCGGCGCGCTCTATAGCAGACCGGGCGCCTGGAGGCGAGCGGCGATTGCGGCCCGCGCGCCGAGGCCCCATATGGATGTCCATGGCCGGCCGCGACCTGGTTCCCGTCGATCCGAAGCGTTATGCGCGCGACAAGGCGCGCGTCGAGCAGGGCTTCTGGGACAAGGTGCGGCGAACGCTGGGCCGCGTGCCCTTCGTCGAGGAGGCGGTGGCCGCCTACTACTGCGCACTGGATCCCAAGACGCCGCTCCAGGTCAAGGCGATCCTGCTGGGTGCGCTGGCCTATTTCGTAATGCCCGCCGACATGATCCCCGATTTCATCGCCTGGTTCGGCTTCACCGACGACGCGGTCGTGCTGGCCGCGGCGATCCGCAGCGTCGCCCCCGCCATCACCGAGCGGCACCGGGACAAGGCGCGCGCCGCACTGCGCCCGGACGGCCCCGACCGCGAGGCGGCCTAGGCGGATATTCTCCGTAAATCCATCGGTCCCGAAACTCATCCTTAATGCCTTCGTAAGCGATCCTTAAGCGGTCTCGGCTACAACCGCAGGGTTCCGTTCCAAGCGGCGGATTACCACGGTTGAATTAGGAGAGGGCAGATGTTTCGCAGAGTATTGCCGGCGGTCCTCGGATTGGCCCTACTGGTTGCGTCCGGCTCGGGCGCGAAGGCACAGTTCGACTTCGGCTTACCCGACGTCTATATCGCGGCCGGCGCGGGCGGCGCGCTCCTGGAGGACACCGAGATCCGGTCTGTAGGAACGAACTTCGAGACCATACCCTTCCCCGGATACGCCGTGAGCGGTGCCCTCGGCCTCGACTTCGGCATTCTGCGCCTCGAGGGCGAGCTGTTCTACAACGAGTACAACCTGGACACCATCGAGTTCGCCGGGTTCGACGCCGACGCCGACGGCAGCTTCAAGACCCTGGCCGGCATGGGCAACGTCTTCGTCGACCTGCCGGTTCCCATTGTCTCGCCCTTCGTCGGCGCCGGAATCGGCTATGCCAAGGTCAAGGCCGACAATTTCGAGTTCGGCGGCGTGCCCTTGGTGGACGACAGCGATTCCGGGTTGGCCTGGCAGCTCAGGGCCGGCATCGCCTTCGCGATCTTCCCGTTGACCGACATGACCATCGGCTACCGCTACTTCGTAACCGACGACCTCGAGATGAGCAATTCGCTGGGCGACGTCGACGTGGAAAAGCTGAAGTCGCACATCTTCGAGCTCGGCCTGCGCGTCACCTTCTGACCCCACCGCGAGTGTCCCGGACCCGAAATTCGATCGATCGAAGTTCGGGTTCAAAGGGTCACTGATTGTTTGAACCTCGTGTGAGTCAGCTTCCAGGATTCGTCACATCGAATGTGACGAACCTCGGAACCATCACACTAGGCGCGCTCACGGCCGACCCTTGGGCGCCGCGGCTGCCGCGCCGCTCGCCGGGCGTTCCCTGGCGACCAGAGCCTCGCGCCGGGCGATGTAGATCGCCGAGCCGGCGATGATCGCGGCGCCGATCCAGGTCCACAGGTCCGGTACCTGGCCGAACACGACGAAGGCGAGGCCTGCCACGAAGGGCAGGCGCGCATAGTCGAAGGGCATGACCGCCGAGGCGTCCGCCTTGGTGTAGGCGCGGGTCAGCGCGATGTGGGCGAGCGCGGCCAGGAGGCCGATCAGGGCGAGCAGCGCCAGGGCCGAGCCGCTCGGCCAGCGCCACACGAAGAGCGCGGGGATGAACGACAGCGGCGTCAGGATCAGGTTCATATAGAGCACGATGGCGGCGGGCGAGTCGCTGCGCGCGAGCGATTTCACGATCAATGTCGCGGTCGCCATGAAGGCGGCGGCCAGAACCGGCAACGCCATGAGCGGGCTCGCCTCCACGAAGCCGGGCCGCAGGATCACCAGCACGCCGAGGAAGCCCAGGAGCGTGGCCGACCAGCGCCGGGCGCGCACGATCTCGCCCAGGAAGACGGCCGCGCCTGCGGTGGCGAAGAGCGGTACCGTGAAGTTGAGCGCAACCGCCTCGGCCAGCGGCAGCAACGCGACCGAATAGAACCAGCAGACCATGGCCAGCATGCCGATCGCCGCGCGCCAGATATGAGTGCCGAGGCGCCGGGTGCGCAGGCCGCCTAGGCCGGCGTGTGCCAGCCAGGGCAGCATGAAGGCGAGCGCGAAGAGATTGCGGAAGAAGGCGATCTCGAGCGGGTCCAGCTCGGCTGCGACGGTCCGGATGGCGATGTTCATGATCGAGAAGCAGAAGGCAGCCGCGGTCATATAGAGCGCCCCTTGAAGAGGCGTAGAGACGGACCTGGGCCGTGCGGAAAGGGCGTCGCGTACTGTCATGAGAGGCAGGGAGACTACGGGCCAGCCGGCCTAGGCACCACCCCCCAGGGGCGCAGGGCAGCCATGCGCCTCGGGGTGCAGAAGTCGAAATGACATGGGGCGCTCGCACGGAGCACGGCCCGGCGCACCGGCCCTCAGCCGTCGAGCAGCTTCTGATGGGGGTTCAGGAAGAACACGCGCAGCCAGCCCTGGGGCCCGCCGCCCGCGGTGCGAGACGCCCTCAGAGCTCGTGCAGGATTCGTCCGGAGAACGGATTGGCCCTTCTTTGACCGAGGGTCGCGAGCCGATCATCGAAAGCGGGCTCGATCGATTCGCAGTGTCAGAGGACCTCGTCGAGCGCCGCGACCAGGCGCGCCACCTCGGCCTCGGTGTTGTAGTGGACCATGGACACGCGCAGCACGCCCTCG
>CAMYMY010000105.1 GCA_947259625.1 uncultured Kiloniellales bacterium
CGGACTCAAGCGGAGTGTCATCTTCGCCGCGGCCTTCACGCTGCCGCTGTTCCTGGTCGCCATGGCGCGGCACCTGCCCAGCGCCGAGCCGGCGATGCTCGCCCTGCTGCCCGAGCGCGGGTGGATGTGGATCGAGCTGGCGCTCGCCACGCCGGTCCAGTTCTACGCGGGCCGGCGCTTCTACCGGCAGGGCTGGGCCGAGCTCAGCCACCTCAGTCCGGGGATGAGCAGCCTGGTGATGCTCGGCTCCAGCGCGGCCTATTTCTATTCGCTGCTCGCGCTCCTGATACCGCAGCTCTTCCCCGCCGGCACGGCCAAGTCGTACTTCGAGGCGGCCGCGGTGATCGTCACGCTGATCCTGCTGGGGCGCCTCCTCGAGGCGATCGCCAAGGGCCGCACCTCCGAGGCGATCAAGAAGCTGATGCAGCTGCAGGCCAAGACCGCCCGGGTCCTGCGCGACGGCCGCGAGATCGAGATCCTGATCGAGGAGGTCGTGGCCGACGACCTCGTGCTGGTGCGTCCGGGCGAGCGCCTGCCGGTCGACGGCGTGGTCGTCGAGGGCGCGAGCTTCGTGGACGAATCGATGATCACCGGCGAACCCATCCCGGTGGAGAAGCAAAGCGGCGCCGAGGTCGTCGGCGGCACGGTCAACAAGACCGGGGCCTTCACCCTGAGGGCGACGCGGGTGGGCGCCGACACGGTGCTCAGCCAGATCATCAAGATGGTCGAGGAGGCGCAGAGCACCAAGCCGCCGATCCAGCGGCTCGCCGACAAGATCGCCTCGGTTTTCGTGCCGATCGTGCTCGTCATCGCCGCCGTCACCTTCGCGGTCTGGCTCGCCTTCGGGCCGGCCCCGGCGCTCAGCTTCGCCTTCGTCACCGCGGTCTCCGTTCTGCTCATCGCCTGCCCCTGCGCCATGGGGCTGGCCACGCCCACGGCGATCATGGTCGGCACGGGCAAGGGCGCGGAGATGGGCGTGCTGTTCCGCAAGGGCGCCGCGCTCGAGACCCTGGCCCGGGTGGACACGGTCGTCCTCGACAAGACCGGGACCCTGACGCTCGGGCGCCCGGAGCTGACGGACTTCGTCGACCTGCGCGGCGGCGACGCCGCGGCCGGAGACGAAACCCTGCGCCTGATCGCCGCGGCGGATGCCAGGAGCGAGCACCCCATCGCCGAAGCGATCGTGCGCGCGGCCCGGGAGCGCGGCCTCGAGCTGCCGGCGGTCTCGGCGTTCCGCGCCGAGCCCGGCTTCGGGCTAGAGGCGGAGGTCGAAGGCCACAGGGTCCAGGTCGGCGCGGATCGCTACATGACGCGCCTCGGCATCGACCCCGGCGGCGGCGCGGCGCTGGTGGGTGCGCTGGCGGCGCGGGCGAAGACGCCGCTCTATGCCGCGGTAGACGGCACCCTCGCAGCGGTCCTGGCGGTTTCCGATCCGCTGAAGGACAGCAGCCGCGAGGCGCTGGACGCCCTGCGCGCGCTCGGCTTCGAGGCCGCGATGCTGACCGGCGACAACCGGGGGACCGCCGAGGCCATCGCCCGCGAGGTGGGTATCGGCCAGGTGCTGGCCGAGGTGCTGCCCGACCAGAAGGCGGCGGAGATCAAGCGCCTCCAGGCCGAGGGCCGTTCCGTCGCCTTCGTCGGCGACGGCATCAACGACGCCCCGGCGCTGGCTCAGGCCGACGTCGGCATCGCGATCGGCACGGGGACCGACATCGCGATCGAGGCGGGCGACGTCATCCTCATGTCCGGCGACCTTCGCGGCATCGTCAACGCCGCGAGCCTCTCGAAGCGGACGCTTCGCACCATCTGGCTGAACTTCTTCTGGGCCTATGCCTACAACGTCGCCCTGATCCCGGTCGCCGCCGGCGCGCTCTACCCGGTGATCGGCGTGCTTCTGAGCCCAATGCTGGCGGCCGCGGCCATGAGCGTTTCCAGCCTCTTCGTCGTCACCAACTCGCTCAGGCTGCGCCGTTTCCGGCCACCGCTCGAAAGCCAGCCGCACCGGCCCGGCTCCCCCTCGCCCCTGGTCGAACAACCGGTGTGAGGGCGGAACCCTCAGGCCGCCGACTGATCATCGCGAGATCCATCAGCACGAACGCACGCGACGGCTTTCTGGACAATAGTACATGATTGTATCATATCTTTCCTTGAAAATGATACATTTATGTACTATAAATCAGACATGAACAGGGCGCAGCTAATACGGAAGCTCCGCCGACTGGCCCGCACGCAGGGAGCGACGTTTCAGGTGCAGAAGCGCCGCGGCAAGGGGTCGCACGTCACGCTGATCTTGGGCGGGCGCAAGGTGATCTGCCCCGACGGCGAGCTGAAGCCCGGCACCTTGAGGTCGGTTCTCGAGCGCTTGGCGCTGGCCGAAGACGATCTGCGATGATGGCAAGGATCAATACAGAAGGGGCTGAGTGACATGAAGTTCATCTATCCCGTGACTCTGGCGCCGCAGGAAGACGGCGTCCTGGCCACCTTCCCGGACTTTCCGGAGGCGCTCACCCAGGGCGACGACGAGGCCGGCGCGCTGCGCGAGGCCGCCGACTGCCTGGAGGAGGTGGTAGCGGGCCGCATCGTCGACCGGGAGGAGATCACCCCTCCCTCCCCCCTCCAGGGGCGCCCGGGCGTGCCGCTCTCCGGCCTGCTCGCGGCCAAGGCGGCGCTCTACCTGGCGCTCGAGGAGTCCGGCGTCACCATGGCGGAGCTGGCCCGGCGGCTCGGCGTCGAGCATCTGCAGGTGCGCCGCCTGATCGATCCGCGCCACAGGTCCGGCATCGACCGGATCGGCGAGGCGCTGGCCGCGCTCGGCAAGCGCCTGGTGGTCGAGGTCAAGGACGCCGCCTGAGGCGCGGGAAAGCGCGCCCTACTCCGTCGCCGGCACCCCCGCCTTCTTCAGCGCCGCCTTCTGGCGCTTGGCCACGGCCGCTTCGTCGAAGTCGGCGATCAGGTCGTGGAACAGGCGGTACCAGTTAACCTCGGCCTTGAGGTGCATGAAGACGGAGCCCAGGCCGATCGCCGCACGGTCCATCAGCACGAACTCGCGCGGCGGCCGCACGCCGCCCAGGCGCTTCAGCTCGCCGTGCACGCGGCCGGCCACCGTGGCGCCGTAGTAGCCGCTCTGGCCCTCCATGATCTTCTGCTCGCGGTCCTCCAGCAGCGGCGCGTAGAGGAACTCGGCCCAGATGTTGAGCGCGTCCAGAAGCTCGCGGTCGAGCGACTTGAAACCCCAGGTCTCGTAGGCATGGACCGCGAGGTCCCGGTCGTCTGTCTGAAGCGCCTTGTAGAGGTCGATCACGCCGCGCACGAAGGAGGGCGGAAAGACCCGGATGCAGCCGAAGTCGAGCAGGTTGACGCTGCCGTCGTCGCGCAGGGTGTAGTTGCCCAGGTGCGGGTCGCCATGAATGATGCCGTAGTCGTAGAAGGGCACGTACCAGGCGCGGAACATGTTGAGCGCGACCCGGTTGCGCTCCTCGACGTCGTCCGTGCGGGCGACGTAGTCCAGCAGCGGCGCGCCGTCGAGCCAGGTCATGGTCAGGAGGCGCCCGGTCGAGAGCTCGGGAACCGGCTCGGGCACGTGGATGTCCTTTTCCTTCGCCAGCATTGCCCGGTAGAGGTCGATGTGGCGCGCCTCGCGGTCGTAGTCGAGCTCCTCGCGCAGGCGGTCGGACAGCTCCTTGAAGACGTTCGTGGGGTCGATCGCCTGGTCGTAGCGGCGGTAGACCGCGAAGATCAACTTGAGCTGCTGCAGGTCGGCCTCGACCGCCGAGAGCATGTCCGGGTACTGCAGCTTGCAGGCCAGCTCGCGCCCGTCGGGCCCGATCGCGCGGTGCACCTGGCCGAGCGAGGCGGCGGCCGCGGCCTGGTGCTCGAAGTGCTCGAATCGGCCCTGCCAGCCGGGGCCCAGCTCGGCGCGCATGCGGCGCTTGACGAAGGGCCAGCCCATGGCCGGTGCGTTGGACTGGAGCTGGCGCAGCTCCTCGGCGTATTCGCGGGGCAGCGCGTCTGGAATGGTCGCCAGGATCTGCGCCGCCTTCATGAGCGGCCCCTTGAGGCCGCCCAGCGCGTCCTTCAGCTCGGCCGAATGGGTAACCCGGTCGAGGCCGCGGCCCAGCACCCGCGCGCCGGCCAACTGCGCCGCCAGGCCGCCGACCGAAGTGCCGACCCGGGCATAGCGCCGCACCCGCCCGCCGAGCGTCGAGTCCTCCTTGCCGAATCCGTCCTCCGCCATGGCGAAGAGATGGGGGGCGGCGGGCCTGCTGTCCAGTTCAAGCCGGCTCGGTGCGATCGCCGGCGAGGGACGGAGCCCGCATTCGTTGGCCAAGATCGCCATTGCGCACCAAAACACTCTATACTCAGGCGAGGAATTTCCCAGATTCTTCCAGATCCGAGACGAAACAGTCGGGCTTCTTATCCCATGTCCCTCGACCACGACCGTATCGAAGAAGTGGCTCGCGAAATCGAAACGGCCTTTGGTCGTCTGACCCATCCGGGCGACGATAAGCTCCTCCACCCCCGGTGCTTCGACGATATGGACATCGAGGCATTCTACGGTGGCCCTCATTGGCGCGATGTTCCCTCGGATGTCATCGACTATGAGAACGCCGCGCTCTGTTTCCTGAGCCCAGAGGGTTTTCAGTTCTACCTCCCGGCTTACATGATCTGGACGCTGAGAAATTACGACGGCGACAGCGCCTCCGTCTTACACACTCTCTACTCTCTGGATCCCGGCGAGCCGGATGACGAGTTCCGTGCGTTCCAGACCTCCAAGTTCGAACTGCTCACCCCGGATCAGCGCAGGGCGATCGTCGACTTTCTGGGCCTTTTCCAAGATCACGAGGATCTCGGGTCGGTCGCCGAAAATGCCATGGAGAATTATTGGGGCGGCTCGAACTGAAATCGCGCTTGGATGCGAAGACCCGCGAAAGACGCTCCCACGTCGACGTTGGCCATTCCCGCCTCACCGCCCCGGGCGGTAGGGCGCGAGATCTAGGCCGGGGTCGCGGCCGGCCAGGAGGTCCGCGACGATGCGGCCGGTGACCGGGCCCTGGGTCAGGCCTAGGTGTCCGTGGCCGAAGGCGAAGAAGACGTCCGGGTGGCGCGGCGCCGGCCCGATCACCGGCAGCGAATCCGGCAGCGAGGGGCGGAAGCCGAGCCAGGCGCTCTTCTCCTCGGGCACCAAGCCGGGCAGCATGCGCCGGGCGCGCGGCAGCAGGGCGCGGATCCGCCGGTAGTCGGGCGGCGCGTCGAGCCCGGCGAACTCGACCTGGCTGGTCAGCCGCGTGCCGGCCTTCATGGGACAGAGCACGAAGTGCTCCTCGCCGTTCACGACCGGCCGCCGGAGGCCCGGATCGGCCGGCGGCAGCATCAGATGGTAGCCCCGCTCGGTGTCGAGCCGGACCTTCGCGCCCAGCCGGCGCGCCAGGCCGCGCGACCAGGCGCCGGCGGCCAGCACGATCGCCTCGGCCTCGTGCCCTCCGGAGAGCGTCAGGATGCGGCGCGGCGAGCCGCCCAGCTCGAAGCCGGTGACCTCGTCCTGGACGAGTGTCCCGCCGCGCGCCAGGAAGTCGGCGGCGAAGCGCGCGAGCGCCGCGCCCGGGTCGGCCAGGAACGCGGCCTCGGGCTGGAAGAAGCCGTGGCGGAAGATCGGCGCCAGGGCCGGCTCGAGCTGGCGCAGCTCGCCGGCGTTCAGCACCTCGAACCTGCGGCCGCGACGGGTCATCAGCTCGCGCTCGAAGGCCGTCGCGGCAAAGGCCCGGTCAGTCTCGTAGACCTTGAGCCAGCCGACGTCGCGCAGCAGCGGCTCGGCGCCCGCCTGGCGCGCCAGGTCGCGCCAGGGCTCGATCGCCCGGCCGTTCAGCTCGGTCAGCGCTTGCGAGATCGCCTCGGCCCGCTCGGGTCGGCTGGCCCGGACCAGCTCGAGCAGCCAGGGCGCGATGCGCGGCAGGTAGCGCCACCGCAGGGTCAAAGGCCCGAGGGGATCGCGCAGCATCTTCGGCACCTTGCTGAGCAGGCCGGGCATGGCGAGCTGGGCGCAGGAGGTGACGACCAGGCCGCCCGCGTTGCCGAAGGAGGCCCCGGTGCCCGGCGCGCGCGGGTCGACCAGCGTGACCTCGTGGCCGTCGCGCTGCAGGTAGAGCGCCGCGGACAGGCCGACGGCGCCGGCGCCGATCACGGTCACGCGTCTGGGACGGGGGTCGCTGGCATCGCGCATGAGGGGCCATCGGCGGGCAAGGGACGGGTAAGGGTCGGATCTACCCCCGATCTAGCGCAACCCGGCCCACGGCACGAGGGAATTCCGCCACCGGTCCGGCCGATAGGGCTTAAACCCGACTTAACCGGCCATCGGCTATCCTCCAGGATGAGCCGGAATTCGCCCGATCCAATCCTCGGTTGCGCACCGGCACGGTCCCTCGCCATGACCGTGCTGCTCGCTTTCGCCCTGCTGTCGGCCTGCGCGCCGGGGGCGCGCTGGGACGCGTTCATGACCGAGGGCGAGACCGCCCTGGAGCAGGACGACCTGCTGGGCGCCGAAGTGCACTTCGCGGCGGCCATGCGGCAGGCGGAGTACTTCGAGCCGGCCGACCCGCGCCGGGCGGTCACGCGGAAGATCGTGACGGAGCTGGACATGGCCCTGATCCAGCGGGTCGGGCCGACGCCGAAGCCCCTCGAGGTGGCGGCGCTCGGGAAGACGCCGGTGCCCGTGCCCGGGTCCGACGTCTCCCTGAGGCCTGCGGGCACAGCCTTCGCCGTCCATCTCGCCTCCTACCGGACCGTGAACAAGGCGAACCGCGGGTGGCGGCAGCTCCGGCAGACCTTTCCCGACCTGCTCGGCGAGACGACCGGGCTCCTGGAGCAGGCCGATCTGGGTGATCTCGGCGTCTTTCAACGGCTCCTCAGCGGGCCCTTCGCCGAGCGCGCGGCCGCGGAAAGGCTCTGCGCGGCGCTCAAGGCCAAGGACCAGTTCTGCCGGATCGTGCGGCACAAGCCGCAAGGACAGCCGCGCCCCCGGCCGGCCAGTCCCGCGGGCTCCACCGATAAGGGATAAACCGCATTGACCGGCCCTGGCGCCAGGGCCAGGGATGGTCGCGGATTTGCGGCTCCGTGTAATTCGGGACCGTGTAATTCGGGGACACAGTACTAATTTCTGATCGCCCCGGCCGCTCGCTTGAACCGCATAAAGCCGGGCCACAGGCCCGGCCCCGTGACGTGGCCCCAAGACGTGGTCTCGAAATAAGTATCGTGTCCCCGTTTTAGGCCCGTTTTAGGGTATTGGGAAGGTGGCATGGTGCGACGGTTCGCGTTCTTGTTCGTTTTCGCGCTCTGGCCCGCCGCCGCGGTCGGCCAAGCCCCGGCCTGGGACGAGGCCATGGCCGCGGGCGAGGCCGCCTTCGCGGCCATGGACCTGGCCGAGGCCCGCAAGGGCTTCGAGGCGGCGCTCGAGGCGGCCGAGGGCTTTGCGCCGGGCGACCCGCGCCTGGGCCTCACCCTGGCCGACCTGGGGACGGTACTGAACGGCCTGGGCGACTATGCCGCGGCCGAGCCGCTGTTCGAGCGCGCGCTCACGATCTGGGAGAAGAGCCCGCCGGAAAGCGAGCTGCACCGGGCCACGGCGCTGCACGGCCTGGCGGGGGTCCATTACGCCCGCGGCGAGATCGAGGTGGCCGAGCCGCTGCTGAAGCGGGCGCTGGCGATCCGCGAAAAGGCGCTCGCCGCCGAGCACCCGGCCGTGCTGCAGACCCGCAAGTCCCTCGCCACGCTGAAGCGGGCCAAGGGCCGGCAAGGCCAGGCGACGCCGAAAGCCCAGTCGGTGGCGAAGCCGGCTGAGACCGCGCCCTCTCCCGCCTCGGCATCGAAGCCCAGCGGCTACGCCATCCACCTCGCGTCACTGCGGACCGTCGCCGGGGCGGAGCGCCAGTGGGCTGAATTGCAGGCGGCCTTCCCTGCCCTGCTCGGCGGCCTGCCCGTCGCCCTGGCGCCGGCGGACCTGGGCGAGCGCGGCGTCTTTCAGCGGGTGCTGGCCGGGTCCTTCGCCCGGCGCGCCGAGGCCCGCGACCTCTGCGCGCGGCTCGAGGCCAAGAACCAGTACTGCACGGTCGTCCGGCGCTGACGCGCGTTCAGCGCTGGAGGACGTAGGTGCCAGGGGCAGCAACCAGGGGTCGGTAGCCCCGGTCCGGCGCGCCCAGGGCGGGCGGCGGCGTCCGGCCACTCGAACGCTCGGCCAGCCAATCCGCCCAGGCGGGCCACCACGACCCCTCCCGTTCCTCGGTGCCGAGGAGCCAGCTGTCCGGATCGACATACTTTTCGTCGGCGCGGCGCCGGGCGATCCGGAAATGCCGGCGCGGGTGGCCGGGCTCGCTGACGATGCCCGCGTTGTGGCCGCCCTTGGTCAGCGCGAAGGTGACGTCGGTGTCGGTCGCGAGCTGCACCTTGTAGACCGAGCGCCAGGGCGCGACGTGGTCGCTTTCGGTGCCGACGGCGAAGACCGGCGCACGGATGTCGGACAGCGCGACCGGCCGGCCCTCGACCTTGTAGCGCCCCTCGGAAAGGTCGTTGTCCAGGAACAGCCGGCTGAGGTACTGGCTGTGCATCTTGTAGGGCATGCGCGTGGCGTCGGCATTCCAGGCCATGAGGTCGGTCATCGCGCCGCGCCGGCCGACCAGGTAGTCGTGCAGCAGGCGCGACCAGATCAGGTCATTCGAGCGCAGCAGCTGGAACGCGCCGGCCATCTGGCGGGTGTCGAGATAGCCCTGGTCCCACATGATGTCCTCGAGGAACGCGAGCCCGCCGTCGTCGATGAAGAGCGACAGCTCGCCGGCCTCGCGGAAGTCGGTCTGGGCCGCCAGCAGGCTGATCGAATTCAGCCGCTCGTCGCCCTTGCCGGCCAGCGCCGCCGCGGCGATCGCGAGCAGGGTGCCGCCCAGGCAGTAGCCGACGGCGTCGACCTTTTGCTCGGGCACGATGGCCGCGACCGCCTCGAGCGCCGCCTCGACGCCTAGGCGCAGGTAGTCGTCCATGCCGAGGTCGCGGTCCTCGGCGCGCGGGTTGCGCCAGGAGATCACGAAGACCGTGTGGCCGCGCTCGACCAGGAAGCGGACCAGGGAATTGCCCGGCGAGAGATCCAGGATGTAGTACTTCATGATCCAGGCCGGCACGATCAGCAGAGGCTCGACCTGCACCTCGTCGGTCGCGGGCGCGTACTGGATCAGCTCGATCAGGCGGTTGCGGTAGACCACCTGGCCCGGCGTTACCGCCACGTCACGGCCGACCTGGACCGCCTCGCTGCCGACCGGCGGGCGGCCCGCCACGGCGCGCTCCCAGTCCTCGACGAAGTTGACCCAGCCGCGCGCCAGGTTCTCGCCGCCCTCCTCGGCGGTCGTCCGGATCAGCTCGGGATTGGTCGTAAAAAAGTTCGAGGGCGAGACGACGTCGAGCAGCTGGCGCGCCACGAAGGAAACGACGGCCTCATGGTGGGGCGAGACGCCGCGGATCCCCATGGTCGCGTTGTGCCACCACTGCTGGGTCAGCAGGAACGACTGGTAGGTCAGGTTGAAGGGCCAGCGCTGCCAGGCCGCGACCCGGAAACGGCGGTCGTGGGGCAGCGGCTCGATGCAGGGCGGCGTGTCCGGGTCGGCCGCGGCCCGGGCCGCATAGACAGCGAAGCGCACC
>CAMYMY010000106.1 GCA_947259625.1 uncultured Kiloniellales bacterium
CGCTCGCCTTCCTGCCCCATCTGGCCTTCGCGGCCTGGTCGTGGGGCCTGCTGTTCCGACCCGGCCATACGCCCGGCTTCGCCAGGGCCCTGCGCGCAATGTGGATGGGCCTGTCAGTGGACATGCTGTTGCCGCTGGCCAGCATCGGCGGCGAAGTCGTCAAGGTCCGCTTCCTGATGCAGGTGGGCGTGGGCGGCACAGACGCCGGCGCCTCGGTCGTTGTCGACAAGACCGTGCAGGCGATCTCACTGGTCCTCTGGGGCCTGATCGGCATCGCAATCCTGATCGGCATCGAGGCAGACCGCGAGCTCGTGGCGGGCGCGCTGATCGCCTCCGCCCTGCTGGCCGCCGGCGTCGGCGGCTTCATCTTCGTCCAGCATGCCGGCACCTTCGGGTTCCTCGCAAAGGTCTTCGGCAAGGCGCGGGCGTCCGCGGACCTCGCCGCCGGCGCCGCCGATCTCGACGGGATGATCCGGGCGCTCTACCGCCGGCCTGGCCGAATCCTGCTGGCCTCGGCCATCCGGCTCCTGTCGCGCGTCGCGCTGACCGCCGAGGTCTGGCTGGCGGCCTATTTCATGGGGGTTCCGATCACGCTCTGGGAAGCGCTGATGCTGAAGAGCCTGACCGGCGCGCTGCGCGGGGCCGCCTTCGTCGTGCCGGGCGGCTGGGGCGTCCAGGAAGGCGGCTACGTCGTGCTGGGCGGCCTGTTGGGGCTGTCGCCGGAGTTCATGCTGGCCGTCTCGCTCGCCACGCGCGCCCGCGAGTTGTTGGTCAGCCTGCCGGGCCTCGTCGCCTGGCAGCACGG
Organism: uncultured Kiloniellales bacterium; assembly: GCA_947259625.1. Lineage (GTDB taxonomy): Bacteria > Pseudomonadota > Alphaproteobacteria > Kiloniellales > JAKSDN01 > CAMYKD01. The sequence continues at coordinate 806 of CAMYMY010000106.1, forward strand.
CGAAGGCCGCTCGCTGTGGAAGCGCCTGGCCTCGGGCGGGCGCCGCTGAAAACCGTCAGAGGTGCAGCCAGCCCCGCCACTGGCCGGGGTGTTCGAGCACGTAGGGCTCGAGGCGCGCGGCGTACTGCCGGCCGACGCTCTGCGTGACCTCTTGTTTCGGCAGGTCCAGCGGCACCTCGAGCGGCGCTTCTATCGTCACTGTGTGGACGCCCGCCTCGTTGCGGAAGGCGAAGACCGGGAGCAGGGCCGCCTGCGTCTTGAGGGCCAGCAGCGGCGCGCCTGGCGCCAGAAAGATCTCGCCGTCGAGGAAAGGTACAACGACAGGCCGCTTGGCGTTCCGGTGCACCGTGAAGGTCACGACGCGGTTGTCGGCAAGACGCGCCGCCAAGGTCTCCAGGGCCGCACTCGCGCCGGTTGGCGACAGCAGAACGCGTTCTCCCAGATAGCGGTCCTCGACCGTCATCTGGATCGGGTTCAGGACGCGCATGCCGAAACGGGTCCCAGAAAAGCCGTGGCTGGCGCGGCTCAGGTGGCTGACGGCCAGCCGGGCCTGGTGAAACCCCATCTTGGCGACCAGGTCGCCGTAGACCGAGAAGCCGACCCATAGGATCGCGCCGTGCCCCCGCCCGAGGGCCGCCTCGATGTGCTCCAGGCCGGCCAGCCGGATCTCGGGCCTCCAGCCGCCCGGCCGGTAGCCCCGGAGCAGCTGGAGGATCGTCAGGATCTGCTCGCCGGCCAGCTCGCTCAGGATCGCTTCGGGGGACCGGCCGAGCGCCCGCCCGCCCAATGTCCGCCGCATCACAACAAGGACGGATTCCCGGTCGCCGGCCAGCATGGGCACGGCCAAGGGCCCGCCGGCCCGGCAGAACCGCCGCCACAGCCCCTCCGGCAAGAACCAGGAAACGGCAAACAACAGCGGAAGGCTGAACAGGACGGCGAGGTCCGTGGGCGAAACGCGCGGCACCGCGGGCGCTCCGGCAGACATCGCAGGGCTTTTCGAACCGGGCGGCGAGGTGGTGGTCGGCATGACCGTCTTGATACCCGATTCGTACCCGCCTGTCGCGCCGGGGGAACCGGCCGGGGCGACCCGGCCGTGCCCAACCGCTATCCGGCACTCCACTGAATTCGATCCGATTGTGACGGTCGTCACAGATCCGGCGGCTCTCGGAGGGCTTATTGCGCGGGCCGCGCGCCGGCAGGCCATCGATACCAAGACCGGCCGGGCCGGCGCACTTCCTACGAACACGCGAATTTGAAAGGGACCGCTAGATGAAAACCGCCGCACATGGATACGCGGTCCTCGTTGTCGCAGTCATGGTCTCGACAATGGCTGGCTTGGCGGACCGGGCCCTGGCAGGCCACCCCCTGTGGCAAAACCAGTTCGCCGTGGCTTATGCCGAGGCGCCGAGCGAAGAACTCAATCTCGAGTCTCTCGAGCTGCGCCTCAGAAAGACCGACTCGGTGGGCCTCTTCACCAAGCTCGCCCTGAAGGCGGAGTTCGACCGGCTGCTCGAAGACTTCAGCCTTCATCACCTTGGCCGGAGCGACGATGGCATCGAGGCGCTGATGGCGCGCTTCGAGCGCCTCATGGGCCGGACGCTCAAGCTGGTGCGAGAAGGCGATCCCGTCCTGTTCCGGAAGCTCGCCTCGTCGCGCGAGGCGCTGCGGACGGTCTTCAGCGACTCTACGAAATTCGCCGCCGCGATGGGGCCGGCGAAGCCGCGCCTGGCGCGCCGCCAGGACCGGTGAGATCCGGTCAGCCAAACGTGCCTCCGAGGGCAAGGCCCGGACGGCGAAAACACGAAGAACCAAGAAAACCCTTCGAAATGGAGCTAGGGCATGCAAGCGAATATTGAGGAAATCTTGAACCAAGTCACATCGCTACTCACCACCTACGGACTGGACGTGGTGGGCGCGATCGTCATCCTGGTGATCGGCTGGACCCTCGCGGGCTGGGCGCGTCGCGCGGTCGACAAGACGCTGAGCAAGATCCAGAAGTTCGACGCGACACTGCGCCGGTTCTTCGCGAGCCTCGCGAAATACCTGGTCATCATCTTCACCGTGCTGGCGGTCCTCAATCAGTTCGGCGTCCAGACCGCAAGCCTGATCGCCGTGCTCGGCGCGGCCGGCCTCGCTGTCGGCCTGGCCCTGCAGGGGACGCTCAGCAACGTCGCCGCGGGCGTCATGCTGCTTCTGTTCCGCCCGTTCAGGGTCGGCGACTACATCGAGGCGGGCGGCCTGGCGGGGACCGTCAAGGCCATCACGCTCTTCGTCACCGAGCTCGGCACGCCCGACAACGTCCAGATCATCGTCCCGAACAGCCAGGTATGGAATACGGCGGTGAAGAACTACAGCCACCACGCGACCCGCCGGGTCGACCTCATGATGGGCATCAGCTACGAGGACGACATCGATGCGGCCATGGCCGCGATTCGCGGCTTGGTCGGCGCCGATCGGCGTGTCCTCGCCGATCCCGAGCCGATGTTCGCCGTGGCCGAGCTTGCCGACAACTCGGTCAACCTGACCGTCCGCGCCTGGTGCAATTCAGATGACTACTGGCCGCTGAAGTTCGGCCTGACCAAGGGTCTGAAGGAGCGGTTCGATGCCGAGGGCATTTCCATCCCCTATCCGCAACGGACGGTGCACATCGCCAAGGCCCAGTCCTTGGAGATGCTAGGGGCCGCCGCCGAGTGATCCAGGGGTCCCGAGCCGGGATCCAACAACGAGATCGCAGGCGATTCACTTTTCCCAATAAACAGGAGAGCGTTATGAATGGATTCGGTAAACTTATGCTGCCCTTCGTGGGCATTCTTCTCCTCGCCGGTTGCGGCACGCAACTCGAGCAGGCCCAGGGCCTGACGCCCCAGGGTACGGCTTTCGACAAGAACCTCTACCAGGGCTATCTCGAGCTCTCGAGCTCCGAGTACGGCGAGGGCGACTATCGCGACTCGGACGCCTTCGCCGACCGTGCCATGCGTGCCGGAACCGGCCAGGCGGTCGAACCCGAGGAAATCGACCTGCGCGCCCTGCCCGCGGACAAGGCGGGCGAACTGACGACGGCCCGCCGGCGCCTGACGGCCGCGCTGGACGGCCCCGCGGCCGCGGGCAAGCCGGCGGAGGCCGCCAAGGCCCAGGTCATGTTCGACTGCTGGATGCAGGAGCAGGAAGAGAACTTACAGCCGTCGGACATCGCCGCCTGCCGCGGCGGGTTCATCGACGCGATCGCCGAGCTTGAAAATGTGCCGGCCAAGACGGTGGCGAAGGCGGTGGCCGAGCCTGCCGTGCCGGGGCCATACGCCGTGTATTTCGAGTTCGACAAGGCCGAACTGACACCCGAGGCGAAGGCCGTCCTGGCCGAGGTCGTGCGCAATGCCGGCACGGCGAAGTTCTCCCGGATCGTCAGCAGCGGCTATACCGATCGCGCCGGAAGCAGCGCCTATAACGCGGATCTAGCGAAGCAGCGGGTCGATGCCGTGGTGTCGTACCTGCTCGGCAGCGGGATCGAGAAATCCAAGGTCGTCTCGGCCAGCTACGGCGAGGACCGGCCGCCGGTGCAGACCCCCGACGGTCGGCGCGAGCAGCGCAACCGCCGCGTCGAGATCGAGTTCGCCCGGTAGGAAACCCGGCGTCCCGCCGCCACAGCCGGCAGCGGGCTTACCAACCGGCCGCGTCGCCGCTCACCGCGGCGGCGGCCGGTTCGGTTTGTCGGGGCCGCTTTTCATGCCCCGGCAGGCTGTCACGGCGCCGCGGCCCTGCCCGCCCGCGCCACGGCGGGCGCCCGCTCGTACCAGCCGCGCGTCGCGCCGACGATGCGGACCACCGACAGCATCACCGGCACCTCGATCAGCACGCCGACGACGGTCGCGAGCGCCGCGCCCGACTGGAAGCCGAATAGGCTGATCGCCGTCGCCACGGCAAGCTCGAAGAAATTGCTCGCGCCGATCAGCGCGGAGGGCCCGGCGACGCAATGGGCGACGCCGAAGGTCCTGTTGAGCAGGTAGGCCAGGCCCGAATTGAAGTAGACCTGGACCAGGATGGGCACGGCGAGCAGCAGGATGACCAGCGGCTGGGCAATGATCTGCTCGCCCTGGAACCCGAACAGCAGGACGAGGGTCGCCAGCAGCGCGCCGAGGGACAAGGGATGCAGGGCCTTGAGAGCCCTTTGCAGGGCCGCGTCCCCGCCGCGCCCGAGCAGGGCCCGGCGCCAGAGCTGCGCGACGATCACCGGGACGACGATGTACAGCACCACCGAAAGCAGCAAGGTCTCCCAGGGCACGGTGATCGAGGACAAACCCAGCAGAAGACCCACGATGGGCGCGAAGGCGAAGACCATGATGGTGTCGTTGAGCGCGACCTGGCTGAGCGTGAAGTGCGGCTCGCCGTCGGACAGGTGGCTCCAGACGAAGACCATGGCCGTGCAGGGCGCCGCCGCCAGGATGATCAGCCCGGCGATGTAGGAGGCGATCTGCCCGGCCGGCAGGAACGGCGCGAAGAGGTAGCCGACGAAGAGCCAGGCCAGCGCGGCCATGGAAAACGGCTTGACCGCCCAGTTGATGAACAGGGTGACGCCGATCCCTTTCCAGTGCGCGCGCACCTGCCCCATCGCCGCGAAATCTACCTTGAGCAGCATGGGCACGATCATCAGCCAGATCAGCGCCGCGACGGGCAGGTTGACCCGGGCGAGCTCGAGTTTGGCGATCCCCTGGAACAGCCCGGGCCAGACATGGCCGAGCGCGATCCCGACGACGATGCACAGCGCCACCCAGAGGGTCAGGTAGCGCTCGAACAGGCCCATCGTCTTTGCCTTGTCCACCTTTTCGTCTGCCTTGGCGGTCATCGTCATGCGCGTGTCTCCGGTAAGGTCTTGCCGAGTTCATCCAGCCGTCTCTGCAGGTCCGGCCGGCCGGACACCTCTGGCGACGAGTTCACGAAACGCGAGATCAGGTCTTCGATCCGAGCGTAGACCTCGGCGAAGAACGCCTCGGCCTCGGCCTCGCTGCCCCGGAAGGCGGCGGGGTCGGGCAAACCCCAATGGGCGTTCGCCGGCCGGCCGGGCCAGACCGGGCAGACTTCATCAGCCGCGTTGTCGCAAACGCTTATGACGGCGTCCATGACCGGCGCGCCTTCGGCCGCGAACTCACCCCAGCCCTTGGACCGCAGGCCGCCGGTCGGATGGCCGCGCCGCGCGAGCAGGGCGAGCGCCCGGGGATGGATCGCACCGGCCGGACGGCTGCCCGCCGAAAAACCCCGGAAGCGACCTTCGCCCAGGCGGTTCAGGATGCATTCGGCCAGGATGCTACGGCAGGAGTTGCCAGTGCAGAGGAACAGGACGTTTCGGGTCTTCGCGCTCATGGCGCCTTGGCCCGCGCCGGGCGGCCGGGAGCCGCAAGCGGCGCGCAGATTTCCGGGTGCCCGCCGCAGCAGTCCTCGGTCAGGAAGGCGAGCAGATCGCGCATGCCCTCGACATCCGGCGCATAGTAGATCTGCCGGCTCTCGCGCCGCGCGCTCAGCAGGCCGGCGCGCCCGAGCTCCTTCAAGTGGAACGACAGCGTGGCCGGTGGCACCCCGATCCGCTCGGCGATCGTGCCGGCCGGCAGCCCGAGCGGCCCGGTCCGTACCAGGAGCCTGAAGACCTCCAGACGGGTCTCCTGGGCCAGCGCGCCAAGCGCCTGCAGGGCCTCTTTCGTTTCCATAATTAGATAATTATCAAAATATAGAATGGTGTCAAACGGATCTTGTTTCCAGCGAAGGGGACATCAGGCGGGGGCGGGAGCCTGCTGGGCAGCCGATGCAAGGCGGGCTTCGGCGCCGCGCTTTACTCTACGCCGGCCGCCTGCTTCGCGTCGCGGCAGGCGCCGAGGAACCTGAGGAACTCGGTGTTCAGGACGCCCCGGCCCTCGGCGCGCTGGGTCATCGAGAGGTCGCCGGCGCCGTTGATCTCCAGGATCACCGGGCCCCTGGAGGTGGCGGCGACGTCCCAGGCCTGAAGGCGCAGCCCGGGAAAATGCCGCGCCGCCTCCAGGCAGAGCTCGGTCATGGCCCGCCACTCCGGTATGACCGCACCCGCGAGCCTTTCGCCGGTGTCGGGATGGCTCTCGACCTCGACCTCGTCGGGCCCGAGGCCGATGATGACCCGCTTGGCCGCACCGGTCGCGGGGTCGATGGCGGCCAACAGGTTGCCGTCCCGCCAGACATTGTCGGCCACGTTGTCGCCGACCGGGATCTTCCAGACCGGACGGAACAGCTCGGGGCCGCTTTCCTTCAACTGCACCATGAGGCGCACCGAGGAGAGCCGGTCGCCGACCAGCGCCGCCATCGCCGAGCTGGGTTCGAGGCGTTTCTGGAAGATGTACCCGCCGTTTTGGAAATGCCCGATCTTTTCCACGAAATCGTCGACCGGCACCTGGCGCCCGCTCTTGAGAGCCAGGCAGTCCGCGGCGGCGTCATAGCCCTGGACAGAGACCACGCCGACGCTCTCGCAGGCATCCAGCGGCTTGCTGAAGAAGGGGTAGGGCGCACCGTTCCGCAGATAGTCCGCGCAGTCCGACGGCTTGGCCAGGCTGCGCAGGCCTTCGGCCGAACGGTCGGGATGGAACAGCGCGAAGGTCTCGGGCATCGGGAAGTCCTGCCCGGCGAGGAGGTCGGCGCTGGCCAGCTTATCCTGCTCGATCTCGGCCCAGGCACGGTCGTTGCACATCGTGTAGACCGACGGCCGCCCCGCCTCGCCGCAGAACTCGAGCTTGACCTTGTGGTCGAAGAGCGAGTCGTCGTAGAGCCTGAAGATGTAGTACTCCAGCGCGATGATCTTGCCTGGGCCGCGCTTCACCTTCCGGACGTCGAACATCTGGCCGAAATACCCTTTGGCGTGCGTGCGCTTGACCGCCATCATCCATTTGGCGAGGTCGAATTCCGCCGATGCCCGGCTCAGATCGATGAAGCTCTCCGGCTGATCGATTTGCACGGCCTGTTCCATGTCCGGATACCTCTGACGGTGGATTTCGCGAAACGGTCCCTCGGGGGAGCCCGCGCGGATAAGCGTGCGCAGGCGGAGTTCGACGCTAGAAGCAGCCTGTTAAATTTCTGTTAGCCGCACTGCCCGGCGGGCGGCTTCGCCAGGGTGCGAGGCGGAGTCCTGGACAAGACGGCCCTGTTCCCCAGCCGGCCCGGAGTCCGGAACGGCCGGTTCGGATCTTGCGCAAACCCCGCCCAGAGAAGTATAGACGAGCGCAAGAAAAAACTCATGATGTGAAAGCAAATATAATTGATATCTCTTGATTGAAAATGATAAATCTTATAATATTTGGTTAATACTAAATTAACATGCTATAACACTACGAACATTGTCTAGTACAACTTTTATGTAATAATTGTGTATTAATCTGTTGTCAATCATATCTGCAATATTTCATTTTATTACTTGACAACCTCGAAGGTTATTTGTAGAATTGGCATCAGTTCGACTGGTTGGGGGAAGGGTCGAAGGGCCGCGGCAGCAACTCGGTTCGGTCAGATAGATCTGTAACTGAATCATTTACCCGAAAGCTGATTGGGGGAAACATGTCAGCCAACGACGGTAAATCGGCGAACCTCCGGAACACGCTTGCGGCTTGCGCCGCCGTCCTCACCCTGGCCATCCAGGGAACCACCCTGGGAAATGAAACGAACCGGCCGGCCGGCGCCCAGATGGCGGCCGTGCCTGGCGGTTCGGGCAAATCGGCCACTCCCGCGGCGAGCGATGTCCGACCCGGCAAGGCCATGGCCGGATTGAGCCTGACGGAATCGCCCTTCCTGATCGAACCGCGCTTCCCGCGCCCAAAAAAGGGCGCCGCGGACAGCGTCTCGACGGCCTTGACCAAGGCCGATTTCCTGGCCGAGCCGCCGCGGCCGAGCCAAGCCGGCGTCACGGCCCGGGTGGCACCGCTGGGGCTCTCCACCGCCGATCTCGCGGAAGAGGTCAACTGTCTGGCGCTCAACATCTATTTCGAGGCCCGGAATGAACCGGACGAGGGTCAGCTCGCGGTCGCCCATGTGGTGCTGAACCGCGTCTCCGACCCGCGCTTTCCCGAAACCGCCTGCAAGGTGATCCGGCAGGGCGGCTATCGGAAACGGCATCGCTGTCAGTTCTCCTGGTGGTGCGACGGACTGAGCGACCGGCCGAGGAACAACAGGAAGTGGGCGTCCACCCAGGCCATGGCCGAGGCCGTGTACTGGGGCCGCTCCACGGACCCGACCGACGGCGCCCTGTGGTATCATGCCGACTACGTCTCGCCCTATTGGGGACGGGTGTTCAAGCGGGACCGCCAGATCGGCCGGCACATCTTCTATCTGGATCAGGACAAGCCGACCCAGATCGCCGGCCGGGCCACGCAAGATCCCAGCTCGCCTTAGCACGAATCCTCGTTGTCGTGCCTACCGCGGCGGCGGCCCACCCCGGGCCGCCGCCGCAATCTTCATGCCGAAGACCTTGTCCGTTCGCAGGCCTCCTCCAGCAGTCAAGTCTCGAAGGCCCACACCGGCGAGCGGTCGGTGGCCGCCGCGGGCGTGATCGCGAAGTGGGCGCCCCGGCACGGGGAAGCGAAAAATCGGAACGAGCCCATGCAAAGGGCAAGGAAACCCTGACCAACCATCGAGGCTCGGCCGGAGCGTGGCGCCATTGGCGCCGCGTAAGCCGCGTGAGCGAGGCATAGAGGAGCTGTTTTTCAACCCAAAGTGACAAACCCCACAAATAGCGCACGACGGAGGTGGGATATTGGCCGCGGTCGAAGAGACGGTTTCACAGTGGAGGCTCTATCCATGAAGCGGCTCCCCGAGCCAGAGCAGACCTTCGAAGAGGTCTATCCGAAGC
>CAMYMY010000107.1 GCA_947259625.1 uncultured Kiloniellales bacterium
CGTGCTCGCATTTCTGGGGACGGCAGTTCCGCCAGCGCTCAAGGTATTCCTGCTCACGCTTGCGATTCTCGACGACCTCGGCGCGGTGGTGATCATCGCGCTGTTCTACACCGACAAGCTCGCGCCCGGGGCCCTCGGTATCGCGCTGGTCTTCGCGGTGGTGCTCTTCGTGCTCAATCGATCCGGCGTCAGCAGCCGGGTGCCCTACGCACTGGCCGCTCTGGGAATGTGGGCGTCGGTGCTCGAATCGGGGGTTCACGCGACACTCGCGGGTGTCGCCATCGCGCTCTTCGTGCCCCTGCGCACACGAGCGGCCGGTGCGCCGTGCACGCTGGATAGCTTCGAACACGATCTGAAGCCCTGGGTGGCGTTCTTCGTCGTGCCGGTATTCGCGCTCGCGAACACCGGAGTGTCGCTCGAGGGCGCGGGGATCGTGCGGCTCGCGGAGCCGGTCGCGCTCGGGATCGTGCTCGGGCTCGCGGTTGGCAAGCCCCTCGGGGTCATGAGCTTCGCTTGGGTTGCGCTAAAGCTCGGGGTCGCGCGCCTGCCCGAGGGCGTGGACCTGCGCCAGATCCTTGGAGTGGCCTGGTTGTGCGGCATCGGTTTCACCATGAGCCTGTTCATCGGCTCGCTCGCCTTCGAGCACACCGACCAGACATATGCGACGGACGTGCGAGTCGGAATCCTTGTCGGCAGCCTGGCCTCTGCGTTGGCCGGCTATCTCGTGCTGCGCCGAGCCCTGGCCGGCAAGCGCGGTGCCGAGGTCGAAGCCGATCAGGGCGTAGCGGAAGCGCGCCGCGTTGCGGCTGCGCCCGGTGTAGAGCAGCTCGATGTTCTTCCTGACGCCCGCCTTGTCCATGCCGCCCCCCGTCGCTCCGGCCCGCGTTCCCGCTTATAGCAGAGATCCCGCGTCTTGACCCCTGCGACGGCGGCGAACTGGGACCGCGGCGACCGTTTACCTCTCTCGCCATCGGACATTTCCGGCCGAGAGAGATCGATACATCGTGGCCGGAATTCCATCACCAAAGAACCTGGGCGCCTATGGCGGCAAGAGAGAGAACCAGTGCCAGCACCGAGACGATGGTGGTCAGGTTTCTGTGGAACCGGAAACCTCGCTGATCGAACACCCCCTTGCGCCAGGTCACCAGCGCCACGGGATCGACACCCTCGCTTCGCCACATGAAGTGGTCGCCGTCGTCGATGCATTTCAGACGAAGCGACGAGCTCTTTTCGCCGATGTCCTCTTCCCGGATTCGCGCGTCGAACCAGATGCAGTGTCCGCCCCGGCTGGTACCCCTTATGGGATCGGCCCTGAGACAGAGGTGACAGAGTTCGCAGGGCGGCTTGGTCGAGGCGGCGGTCACGCAAGGTCGTCCTCGAGAGTGACGTCGAAAGGGGATCCGGTTTGCATTATTGCATTATCGGCTGCCGAGTTTCCAACCGAGATCCAGGGGCGGTGGAGTTGTCGCGTCATCGGCAATCGCCGGCCGAAAGAGATCGATACGCTGTCCCCGGCGTTGGACAGCAGCGCAAAACCTCCGCTTCCCCCTCACATGAGCGAGCGCACCATGATCCAGCTCCCGAGCGCCAGAAGGGCGACGAAGAAGACCGGGCGGAAGCGGCGCTCGGGCAGGCCTCGGCGGAGGCGCTGGCCGAGGGCCATGCCGAGGACGGCGGGGGCGACCGCCGCGCCGGAGACGAGGCCGAGCTCCGCGCTCAACAGGCCGTGGCCGCCGAGCGCCAGCGCCAGCGCCGCGGTCGAGACCGTGAACAGCAGGCCCATGGCCTGGACCAGCATGTCGCGCGGCAGCCCGAGGGCCTGCAGATAGAGCACGCCGGGCACCACGAAGGACCCGGTCATCCCGGTCAGCACCCCGTTCACCGTGCCCAACAGCGGGCCGAGCCAGCGCTCCTGGCCGCGCCGGACCGTGATCTGCGCGCCGCTCAGGCTGGCCAGCGAGTAGACGACGAGCAGCAGGCCGAGCAGCGCCGAGAGCAGCGCAACGTCGAGCCGGGCGAGCGCGGCGGCGCCGAGCCAGACCGTGACCCCCGCCATGGCGAGGAACGGCCAGAGCCGCCCGACGATCGCCCGCCCGTGGCCGCCGGCCGCGGCCTGCCAGAGGTTGGTGACGAGCGACGGCGCGAGCAGCAGCGCCATGGCCTGCGGCAGGCCGAGCGCCGCGGTCAGCAGCGCCAGGCCGATCGTCGGCAGGCCCAGCCCGATGACGCCCTTGACCAGGCCGGCCAGCAGGAAGGTCAGCGCGACGATAGCCAGTGTGGCCGGTTCCTGCATGGTGTTTTCGGTCTCCCCCGCTCGGCCTTGGGCGTCTCGCCCCCCGCCCGCAGCCTAGCCGCACACGGTCCGCGCGCCTAGTAGGGGTCTCGATGCTTCAAAAGGCGCGGGGCATCCTCCGCGAGGCCGGGATCCGGTTAACGGGGCGTTCATCCGCGCAGACCTATCGTGCCGCGCAGATCGAGAGTTGCAGCATGAACAAGGCGCTTGCCGTCATGGCGGTCCTGGGTATCGCGGCCGTCACCGTCTACATCGCGATACCCCCGTTCCTCGAGGTGATGATCGGATGGGACTGCCCGCTGTCGGACCCGGACGAGGCCTGCCAGACGCGCATGCGCGCCGTGGGCCACGTGCAGTCCAAAAGGGGGAACCTGGAGCGCGCGAAGTACTGGTATGGCCGCGTCGCCGAGCAGGGCAACCCGATCGCCATGTTCCATTTGGCCTGGGTCCACGAGGAGCTGGCGCTCGGCGATGGCGAGGCAATGCCCGGGCAAGAGGCCCGCTCGAATCTCGAGCTCGCGATGGCTTGGTACCAGAGGTCGGCGGACTACGGATTCGCCCCCAGCATGAACAACATCGGACAGATGTACCAGTCCGGCCGGGCCGGGCGGCAAGATCATGACACAGCCCTTGGTTGGCATATCGCGGCCGCCCGGGCCGGCAACCCCGTGGGCCGCCTGAACGTCGCCATGACCTATGCGGCCGGACACGGCGTTGCGCGCGATCCTCTCGAGGCTGCAGATTGGACGACCTGGACGCCGAACGCCGACCACGCGGCCGATCTCCTGGAGCCCACCCTGGCGCGAACCAGGCTGTTCGGATCGCCCCTTCCCGCAGAAGATCGCGAGCGTCTGCGGGCAGGCGCCAAGGCCGGGGCGCCGGTACAGATGACGATAACGATGCGGCCGCTCGCGGCCGACCCGTCCCTGCCGGCCTTCCAAGAGGCCGCAGACGACCCGCCGAACCGGCGCCCTTGAGGCCCGCGGTCATTGCGCCTAGCCCGGCCGCAGCACCACCTTGGCCGCGCCGAGGCGCCCCTGGTCCAGGTCGTCGAAGGCCCGCGCGCCCTCTTCGAGCGGCCGCTCTTCGACCCAGTCGAGGGGGCCGAGGGCACCGCCGTGGAGCGCGGCCACCGCGGCCTCGAGGTCGGCGGGGGTGTAGGTGTAGGTGCCGATCAGGGTGATCTCGGAAAGCGTCAGCTTGCGCACGTCCATCTCGCCGGCAGCGGACTGAAGGCCGATGTGCATAACCACGCCGCCCGGCTTGACGGCCTTGAGCGCGCTCGCGCGCGTGGCGCCGGCACCGACGGCGTCGATCACCAGGTCGAAGGCATCGGCGGTCGGGCCGGGACCTTCGAGGGGGTCGTAGACGCGGCAGACGCCGGTCTGCTCCGCGGTCTTGCGGCGCAGGGCGTTCGTGTCGCCCAACGCGATATCGCGGCAGCCCCGGGCGTGCAGAAGAAGGGCCGAGAGCAGGCCGATCGAACCGCCGCCCAGGACCAGGGCGCGCCCCTCGGCGACCGGGCGGTGGAGCGCCCGGCCGGCCAGGGCCACGGCATGCAGCGCGGTGCCCGCCGGCTCGGTCAAGGCCGCGCGGACCGGGTCCATGCCCTCGGGCAGGTCGATCAGGTTGCGTTCGGGGATCGCAATCAGCTCCGCGAAGGCGCCCGGGCGGTTCATGCCGATCAGCTTGCGCCCGGCGCAGAGGTTCTGGCGGCCCTCCAGGCAATTCGCGCAGGCGCCGCAGGTGATCAGCGGGTTGACGACCGCGCGCCGCCCCTCGCCCGCCCCCGCCATCACGCGGCCACTCGCCTCGTGGCCCAGGATCAAGGGCGGCACCCGGCGCGGGTCGTGGCCGTGATAGGCATGCATGTCCGAGCCGCAGATGCCGACCGCCTCGACCTTCAGCACGACCTCGCCCGGACCGGCCGTGGGCGCTGGCTCGTCGCGGTAGGTCACCTCGTCGGGCGCCGTATAGACCAGGGATTTCATGCCGCTGCGTATCTCCTTTGGCCTGACCCGGAAAGAGCGAAAGCCAATCGTTGCCTTACCCATATCTCGCTACGAATTGTCATGGCCGGACGTGATCCGGCCATCCAGGTGTTGCCGGCCGCAGATGCTGCCCTGGATCGCCGGGTCAAGCCCGGCGATGACACGAGGGGCTGGCCGGACTCTCTGTAGCGCGAGGCCATATTGGGTCGGAGTCCCCCTCATTTCGCCGTGAAGCCGCCGTCGACGTAGACGACCTGGCCGGTCAGGTAGTCGGAGGCGGGCGCCGCCAGGAAGATCGCCGTGCCGTGGAGGTCCTCGAGGCGGCCGTTGCGGCCGATCGCGGTCTGGCGAGCGAAGTGCTCGGCGCGTTCCTGATCCGCGAAGACCGCCGCGGTCAGGTCGGTCGGGAAGAAGCCCGGCGCGATCGCGTTGCACGTGATGCCGTCGGCCGACCAGGCTTCCGCCATGGCCCGGGTGAGCTGCGCCACGCCGCCTTTGGACGCGCCATAGGCGACGCCGCGCGGGAAGGCCCGGGCCGACTGCAAGGACGCGATGTTGATGATCCGACCCCAACCCTTGGCGCGCATCGCGGGGACCAGGGCGCGGGCCAGGAAGAAGGGGGCGGAGAGATTTATCGCGAGCGTCTCGTTCCAGCTCTCGGGCGTCACCTCCTCCGCCGTCTCGCGCAGGTTGACGCCGGCCGCGGTGACCAGGATGTCGGGTGGGCCGAAGGGTACGGCGGCCTGCTCGGCCAGAACCGGGATCCCGTCGAGACGCGTCAAGTCGCCCACCACCACGGCGGCTGTTCCGCCACCTTCGGCAAGGAGAGCGACCGTCTCCGTCAGGGGGTCGGGCCGCCGGCCCAGGACGACGACGTCGGCGCCAGCGCCGGCCAGCGCCTGGGCGATCGCCCGGCCGATGCCCGAGCCGCCGCCGGTCACCAGGGCGGCGCGCCCGCTCAGGTCGAACAGGTCCTGCACCGCCCCGCCCTCACGTCCCGGTCAGGTCGAAATCTTCGTCGGGGAAGTACTTGGCGAGCCGGCAGTCGCCGCTGCGCGCGTGGCCTTCCATGCCTTCCAGCCGCGAGATCCGCGCCGCCGCCACGCCGACATCCCGGTTGGCCTCGCGGCTCATGCGCTGGTAGGTCACGGTCTTGATGAACTTGCCGACGCTGAGGCCCCCGGTGTAGCGGCCGGCGCCCTTGGTCGGCAGGATGTGGTTCGGTCCCGAGGACTTGTCGCCGTAGGTCACCGTGGTCTCCTCGCCGAGGAACAGCGAGCCGTAGTTGCGCAGGCGCGCGAGCCACCAGTCCGGATCGGCGGCCTGGACCTCCAGGTGCTCGGGCGCGTAGCCGTCGCTGGTCACCGCCGCCGCCTCGCGCGTCTCGGCCAGGACCACCTCACCGTAGTCCGCCCAGGCGGCCCGCGCCGCCCCCTGGTTGGGTTCGGGCAGATCGCCGATCAGGCCGGGCATGAGCGCCATGACCGCCTCGGCCAGCTCGCGCGAGGTCGTCACCAGCCAGGCCGGCGAGTTGGGGCCGTGCTCGGCCTGGCTGACCAGGTCGGTCGCGACGACCTTGGGGTCCGCCGTCTCGTCGGCGATCACCAGGATCTCCGTTGGCCCGGCGAAGAGGTCGATGCCGACCCGGCCGTACAGCAAGCGCTTGGCCTCGGCGACGTACTGGTTGCCGGGCCCGACCAGGATGTCCGCGGGCTGGCCGCCGAACAGGCCGAAGGCGAGCGCGGCCACGCCCTGGACGCCGCCCAGGGTCAGGATCCGGTCGGCGCCCGCGAGGTCCAGGGTGTAGAGGATCGCCGGATCGACCCCGCCGCCGCGACCGGGCGGCGAGCAGGCGATGACGGTCTCGACCCCCGCCACCTTGGCCGTGGTCACCGACATGATCGCCGAGGCGACGTGGGCGTAGCGCCCGCCTGGCACGTAGCAGCCGGCGGTGGTCACGGGGATCAGCCGCTGGCCGGTGAACAGGCCGGGCGTCAGCTCGATCTCGAATTCCGTCATGCTGTCGAGCTGCGCCTTGGCGAAGTCGCGCACGCGGGCGTGGGCGAATCCGATGTCCTCCTTGAGGCGGTCGGGAACGCGGCCGGCCGCCTGGGCGATCTCCTTCGCCGAGACCACGACTTCGCCCTGCCAGTCGTCCAGCTTGCGGGCGCAGTCGAGCGCCGCCGCCTCGCCGCCCGCCTCGATCTCTCGTAGCATGCGCTCGACCGCCTCGCGCACGTCCGCCTCGCCGCTGGCCGCGGTCTTCTCCGCCCGTTTCAGATATTGTGTGGCCATCTCTCTCGGGCCTCCCGTCCCCATCCGCCGTCCGTCCCTCGCTACGCCAGTTTCCCCGAAGCGCCGAACGCAGGGAAGCGCAAAATGCCGTCGGCCTTGCGGCACACCCTCCAGCGGCTAAGCTGACTGCCATGACCCTGTCCGACTTCACAGCCTTGGACTACGCGGCGCTCGGCTGGTTCCTGGCCTGCTGGACCGGCTATTCGATCTTCGCCGACTACAGCCGCTGGAAGGAGCGCAGTACCACCGCGATCATGAGCGGCTATCGCCGGCAATGGATGCACGTGATGCTGCGCCGCGAGAATCGGATCGTCGACACCAACATCCTCGGCAATCTCTTGAACGGCGTGGCGTTCTTCGCTTCGACCACGATCTTCGCGATCGGCGGCATGCTCGCCATGTTGGGGGCCGGCGACGTGGCGGTTCAGATCATCGCGGACCTGCCCTTCGCGGTCGAGACGTCGCGCTTGGCCTGGGAACTGAAGGCGCTGCTGCTGGTCCTGACGCTGGTCTTCGCCTTCTTCAAGTTCGCCTGGGCCTTCCGGCTGTACAACTACTGCTCGGTGTTGATCGGCGCCGCCCCGGCGGAGGTCGAGAACAACCCGGAGGCCGAGGCCCTGGCCGACCGGGCCGCCGCCATCAACAGCTTGGCCGCGCGCCATTTCAACCGAGGTCTCAGGGCCTATTTCTTCGCCCTGGCCGCGTTGTCGTGGTTCATCCACCCGCTGCTGTTCATCGCAGCGGCGGCCTGGGTGGTCTTCGTGGTCCATCGCCGCGAATTCCGCTCGCGCTCGCTGCACATCATCGCGGACAAGCCTTGACCCGCTAGAGACCGTGCGCCGCCACGCAGAGGTTCCTGAGCTTTTCCATGGCCCGCGCGCGGCCCAATAGCCCGAGGCCACAGTCGGGCGCGGCGATCAGGCGCTCGGGCGCGATATACTCGAGCGCGGCCGTAAGGCGCGCGCGGATCTCCTCGACGCTCTCGACGCGGCTTTTGGCGATCGCCACGACGCCGAGGATGACCTTGGTGTTGACGAAGCGCCCGAGCAGCGCGAGGTCGTTCGGCCGGTGCGCGTCCTCGATCGAGACGACGTCGATGGCCGCCCGATCGACCGCGTCGGCAAGCCGGAAATAGCTCTGCGGGTCGGCCTTCGGATAGTCGTCGCGGTCGAGCGCGTCGGGATAACCGCAGCACATGTGCATGACCCGGTTGACGCCTTCCGGGACGCCGCGAAAGCAGCGGTCGAGATGCTCGATGCCGTAGTCCAGGGCCGCGTCGGGCTTGCGCGCCAGCACCGGCTCGTCGACCTGGATCCAGGTGCAGCCCGCCTCGGCGAGCGCCCGGATCTCGGCGTTCAGCGCCTCGGCCAGGTCGGCGCCCAGCCTGCGCTCGTCGCCGTAGGCCCGGTCGACCGTCGTGTCGGCGATGGTCATAGGGCCCGGCAGGGTGACCTTGACCGGCCGGTCGGTGACCGCCTGCGCGACGCGCCAATCGCGCGGCAGGAAGGGCGCGCGGGCCCTGACCGGGCCGGTGATCCTCGGCAGCGCGGCATTGTAGGCGCCGCCGCGCAGGGCCTTCTTCTCGAGGGTCTCGAAATCGAAGCCGTCCAGGTGCCGGCAGTGGTAGTGGATATAGTTCTCGCGCCGGACCTCGCCGTCGGTCGGGATGTCGATGCCCGCGCCCAGCTGATCCTCGATGACCTCCCGGGCCGCGCGGGCGAAAATCGCCTCGGCCTCGTCGCCCATCTTTTCGATGGCCGTCAGGTAGTCCCGGGTCGGGTTCCCGGTATCCGGTCCCTCGGCGGCCTGGAACCAATCCAGAACCGGCACGTAGTCGGGCTTGGGATAGGCCCCGATGGTCGTGGTGAGCAGCGGCATTCTTCTGACCTCCCTTCCGTCAGGGCTGCGCCGGGGCGCGGACGATGGCGAGAAAATGCCTGGCCGCCGCGACGCCGTCCGACTCGCACCAGGCGCGGAAGCCGCCCAGGCCCCGGTTGCTCCACTCCAGGTCGGCGTCGACCCAGCCGGCGATGCGCAGCGCCTTGGCGTCGGCCTCGTTGAGCCCGGCGCGCGCGGTCAGCATGGCGATTTCCCGATGGTAGCCGGCCTCGACCTCGGGCGTCAGCAAGCCGCAGTAGCTGGTCACCCCGAGGTCATAGACGACGTGCCGCAGCGTACGCCGGTCCTCGCCCTCGTGCGCACCGGCAAGCGGCAGAGCGGCCAGTGCCGTCAATACGAGCCGGCCGAATTTGCCGCCCCGGAACGACACCGGACCGTCTCTTCGATCCGCGCGACCGGCGGTCTACGGGTCACTGCGCCTTGAGCACGCTCCGCAGTTTCTCCGTCATCTCGGAAATATGCTGGTCCTCGCAGACCAGGGGCGGCGCGATCAGGGCGCAGTCGCCGGTCAGTTTGGCCATCAATCCGGCCGCGTAGAGTTCCTGCATGACCGCGAGGCCGCGCTCGCCCGGCGCGCCCTTGGGCGCGAGATCGATCCCGGCCAGCATGCCGTAGCCGCGGATATCGGTGACCACCGGCAGGTCCTCGAGCGAGAAGACCGCTTCGAGGAATCGCGGCGACATCTTTGCCGCCCGGTCGAACAGGCCCTCCTCCTCGTAGATCGTCAGCGCGGCGTGGGAGGCCGCAGAGGCGACCGGACAGCCGGAGTAGGTGTAGCCGTGGAACAACTCGACCGCGGACTCGGGCACGGCCTGGGTGATGGTGTCGTAGATCTTCTCGCTGCAGGCTACGGCGCCCATGGGCACGACGCCATTGGTCAGCGCCTTGGCCATGGTAATCATGTCGGGCACCACGCCGAAGCTGTCCGAGCCGAAGGGCTTGCCGGTGCGACCGAAGCCGCAGATCACCTCGTCGAAGATCAACAGAATGTGGTTCTGGTCGCAGATCTCGCGCAGGCGCTGCAGATAGCCCTTGGGCGGCACCAGGCAGCCGATCGAGCCGGCGATCGGCTCGACGATGCAGGCGGCGATGGACTCCGCGCCGTGCAGGTCGACCA
>CAMYMY010000108.1 GCA_947259625.1 uncultured Kiloniellales bacterium
GCCGATACCGCGCATCTCGCTGACCTGCTTCTTGTGCAGGGCGACGTCGATGGCTCCGGCGCAGAAGAACAGGGTGATCTTGCCGAAGGCGTGCATGGCGATGTGCATGCCCCCGCCGATCGCACCCAGGCCGTTGGCGAGAGTCGCGCCCAGCACGATGTAGGAGAGCTGGCTGACGGTCGAATAGGCCAGCCGCCGCTTGAGGTTGTCCTGCTTTAGGGCGACCAGGGACGCGATCAGGATGGTTGCGGCGGCGACGTACATCAGCCATTGGCTCGCCCCTGCCTCGGCCAGGAAGTCTATGCCGAACAGGTAGACGCTGACCTTGAGCACCGTGAACACGCCGGCCTTGACCACGGCCACGGCGTGCAGCAGGGCGCTGACCGGCACCGGCGCGACCATGGCGGCCGGCAGCCATCGATGCAGCGGCATAATCGCCGCCTTGCCGATACCGAACAGGAACAGAGCATAGAGCAAGGCCGCCATTGCTGGACTCGCGTGGCCCTGAAGGATGCCGCCCATGGTGAAGTCGAGCGTGCCGGTCAGGGTCCATGTCCAGACGATGGCCAGGAGCTGCAGGCCGATCGAGGTCGCGAGCAGGATGCCGAGATAGCTCCGGCCGGCGGCGACCGCCTCCTTCGTGCCGGAATGCGTCACCAGCGGGTAGGTGGTCAGTGTGAGCGCTTCGTAGAAGATGAACAGGGTCAGCATGTTGCCGGCGAAGGCGACCCCCATGGCGGAGGAGAGGGCCAGCGCGAAGCAGACGTAGAAGCGCGTCTGGTTCTTTTCGTGGTGGCCGCGCATGTAGCCGATCGAATAGATCGAGGTGACGATCCACAGGAAGCTGGCGACTACGGCGAAAACCATGCCCAGCGGCTCGACCTCGAAGGCCAGGGTCAGCCCGGGCAGCATTTCCAGGAGCGTGACGGCCGGGCGTCCGCCCGCCATGACCTCGGGGACCAGTTGGAGGACGACCAGGAACAGCACGGCGGCGGTGATCAGCGTGACGGCCTCGCGCAGGTTGGGGCTGCGGCGAGCCAGAGCGATCAACGGCGCCCCTGCCAAGGGGATGGCGGGCGCCAGCCATACCGCGGTTTCCGGGCTCATGCGGCGCCTCCCAGCAGGGTTTCGGCGCCGCGCCGCGCGACGCCCAGTGTGAGCGAGGTGTCGACGCCGAAGTAGACGTTGGCGAGGATCAGCAGCCAAGTCGGAATCAGCATCGCCAGCGGCGCCTCGGAGACCTCCGCCGCGCCCTCGGGCGCCGGGCGGAAATAGGCCGCCTCGACCACCCGCCAGACATAGACAAGGGCCAATAGAGAGCTCGCCAGGATCAGCACCGCGAAAAACCACTGGCCGCGTTCCAGGGTCGCCTGGACCAGCACCCACTTGCTGATGAACCCGGTGGTCGCCGGCACGCCGATCAGGCTCAGGCCGCCGATCACGAAGGCCGCCATGGTCCAGGGCATGCGCCGGCCGAGGCCGGCCATGTCGCGCAGCTGGACCGAGCCCAGCGTCACGAACACGCAGCCAAGCGCCAGGAACAGCCCGCCCTTGATCATGGCATGGTTGAACAGATGCACGATGCCGGCGGTGACGCCGGTGACCGAGCCGAGCGAGATACCGAGCACCATGTAGCCGATCTGCGCCACGCTGGAGTAGGCGAGCAGCCGCTTCACGTTGTTCTGGAAGATCGCGGTGGTCGAAGCCAGCAGCATGGCGGCCAGCGCCAGCGGGATCATGACCAGATCGGCCTCGATCACCTCGAAGGAATAGGCCGGCCCGAAGATCGTGAAGACGATACGCAGCACAACGTAGATCGATACCTTGGTCGCGGTCGCGGCGAGGAAGGCGGTGACCACCGAGGGCGCATAGCAGTAGGCGTTGGGCAGCCACAGGTGGAGCGGAAAGACCGCGGCCTTCACGCCGATGCCGATGACCAGGAAGGCGAAGGCGGCATGGACCGTGCGGGTGTCGCTAACCGCGGGCAGGCGCTGGGCGAGGTCGGCCATGTTCAGTGTGCCGGTCATGGCGTAGAGCAGGCCGATGCCGAGCAGGTAGAAGGTGGCCCCGATGGTTCCCATGATCAGGTACTGGAAGGCGGCGGTCAGGGCCCGGCGGTCCTTGCCGAGGCTGATCAGCACGTAGGACGACAGCGACGAGACGGTGGCCGCGATGCCGAGCAGGCCGGTCAGGCACAACAGGTACATGGAATAGAAGAGGTAGGCTTTCTCCTCCGGGATCTCGGCGGCGACGCTCCTGCGCGCGAAGGGCAGCACGACGGCGCTAATCGCGGCGACGATCAGCAGGACGAAGGCGTTGGCCAAGTCGACCCGGTATTCGATGCCCCAGGGCGGTTCCCAGCCGCCGAGGTGATAGCTCAGCACGCCCTGCTCGAGGACCGCGATCAGCAGCAGCACGGCCACGCCGAAGGCGGCCCAGCTGGCCGCCGTCGCCAGGGCCCAGGCCGGTCCCGGCCGGCGCAGGAGCACGCAGACGGGCGCCGCCAGCAGCGGAATCACGACCTGCAGGGCGGGCAGGTGCTCCGCGATCACGAGTCCGGGTCCTGCGCGATGATCTCGTCCTCCTCGACGGTGCCGTAGGCCTCGCGGATGCGCACGATGAGCGCCAGGCCGAGCGCCGAGGTGGCCACGCCGACCACGATCGCGGTCAGGATCAGGACGTGGGGCAGGGGGTTGGAATACTCCGTGTAGGCCTCGTCCAGGATCGGCGCCGTTGCGTCCGAGACCTTGCCGAAGGAGATGTACAGGATGAAGACGGAGGTCTGGAAGATGTTGAGCCCGACGATTTTCTTCACCAGGTTGCCGTGCGACATGACGATGAAGAAGCCGGCCATCATCAGGATCACGACGATCCAGTAGTTGTAGAGGCCCGGTTCGATCATCTAACGGTCCTCCCGGCCCCGGCCGGCGAAGTTGTAGAAGATCGTGATCATGACCGCGGCCACGGTGGTGCCGACGCCGAACTCGATCAGCAGGATGCCTAGGTGCTGACCGTGCACGGGATCGTGGCGCAGCACGCCATAGTCGAGATAGTTGCCGCCGAGCAGCATGCCGGCGACGCCGACTCCGGCAAAAAGCAAGACGCCGGCCGCGACCAGAACCCGGATCCATGCGGGCGGCGCCACTTTCTGCACCTTGTCGAGGCCGAAGATCAGGCCGTAGAGGATGAAACCGGCCGCGAAGATAACGCCGGCCTGGAAGCCGCCGCCCGGTCCGTAGTCGCCGTGGAATTGGACATAGAGCCCGAAGATCAGGATGAACGGGATGAGCAGCTTGGCGACCACCCGCAGGACCAGATGATGTCTCATGGCCGGTTTTTCTTTCGCTTGCGTCGCCGTGTCCCGCCCAGCAGCACCATGACTCCGATGCCGGCGGTGAAGATCACCGTCACCTCGCCAAGGGTGTCGTAGCCGCGATAGCTGGCCAGCACCGAGGTCACGATATTGGGCACGCCGACCTCCTGGCCGGATTGCTCTATGTAGCGCGGCGCCACGTGCAGGTTCGCCGGCGCATTCGGATCGCCGAGCAGCGGCAGGTCCAGGGTGCCGTAGATCAGCGCTGCGCCGGTGGCGAGCACGACCACCAGGGGCAGCCACTGCCGCTTAACCGGGGGACGCTCGGTATCGGTGGTGAGCGCCAGGGTGCCCAGCATCAGTATCGTCGTGATGCCGGCGCCGACCGCCGCCTCGGTAAACGCGACGTCGACGGCGTCCAGCTGGACGAAGATGCCGGCCGACAGCAGGCTGTAGATGCCGGACAGCATGACCACCGCGAAGAGGTGGCGCAGGCGCACGATGGCCAGGGCCACCGCGACCAGGAAGCCGAGCAGCGAAATGTCGATCAGGTTTTCGATGACGGGTCGTCCTTGCCGGAATCGAGCAGCGGTTTCACGCCGCCGTGCAACGCGGCCTTGGCCAGCGCGTGGGTCGAGGTCGGGCTGGTGAGGAGGATGAAGACCATGATCAGCGCGAGCTTGATCAGATTGATGGTCAGGCCGGCTTGCAGCGTGAGACCCAGGACGACCAGCGCGGCCGCCAGGGTGTCGCCGATACCGGCGGCGTGCATGCGGGTGAACAGGTCGGGCAGGCGCAGCAGGCCGATGCCCGCGGTGACACCGAACAGCACGCCGGCGACCAGGCAGAACCAGCTGAGAAGGTCGAGCGCCAGGTCCATCAGCCGCCCTGCTCCCCATCGCTTGGCCCGGCATGGCCGAGGTCGCGGTACTCGAAGAATTTCAGCACCGCGATCGTGCCCACGAAGTTGATCAGGGCGTAAAGCATCGAGATATCGAGGAAGTCCGGCCGCTCGGTCAGGAAACCGAAGACCGCCACCAAGAGCACCGTCTTGGTGCCGAAGGCGTTGATCGCGAGAATCCGATCGTAGACGGTCGGTCCCAACAGGGCGCGCGCCAGGGCCAGAGCCATCGACACCAGAATACCGGCCGCTGCAGCTGCGAACATCAGCCGGCACCCTCCATCCGGGTCACCCGCCGGTCCATTTCGCCGGTCTGGAGCCCCTCCGCCATCTCACGGGTGATCGCATGGACCTCGATGGTGGCGTCGCGGACGTCGATCGACACGGTGCCGGGCGTCAGCGTAATCGAGTTGGCATAGATGACATGGCCCAGCTCGTCCGGCTGGCTGGCCTTCACCTTGATCACTGTGGGACTGATCGCCAAACGCGGTGCGAGGATCAGGCGCGCCACCTCGAGGTTTGCCTTGACGATCTCCCAGAACAGCCAGGGCCAGTACACCAGCGAGCGCCAGGTCAGATGTATCGGGTGGCCTTCGCGATCCGCCACGTCCATGCGGTACGCGATCCAGGCGACAAACACGGAGGACACGGCGCCGAGCACCAGGGTCAAGGATTCGTAATGCCCCGACAGCAGCAGCCACAGAACATAGAGCACCACCGACAGGCTGACCGCGCGTACCAATTCCGCCCCCCTAAAAGATCGTCCTTCGGCCGTTATGGCGCGCGCCCTTCGATCGACCCCGCGCGAACCCCGACCCCTTCAGCGCGGCATGATAGCGCGGCGATTCGGGTGGTGAAAGACTCCTTAAGCATCCCGGCAGAGTCTCAATCGGCCCGTCCCGCGTCGTCGGCCTGCCAGGGCAGGGCCCGGCGCAGCGCCCAGTCGACCGCGTAATAGAGGCCCACGGCGAAAACACCGAGGACGAAAAGGGCGGCGAACATCAGATCGATCTGCATTCGCGCGTTGGCCTGCAGCATGAGGTAGCCCAGACCGCCGCTGCTGCCGACCCACTCGCCGACGACCGCCCCGATCGGGGCGACCGCGGTGGCGACCCTGAGACCCGAGGTCAGCGCGGGCAGGGCCGCTGGTATTCGGATGTGACGGAGGATGCTCAAGCGCGAGCCGCCCATGGTCCGCGCCAGGTCGAGCCAGCCGGGTTCGGTCCGGCGCAGCCCGTCAAAGAAGGCGGCGGTCACCGGGAAGTAGATGATCAGGGTCGCCATGGCGACCTTCGAGGCCATGCCGTAGCCCAGCCACAGCACCAGGATTGGCGCCAGGGCGAAGACCGGAATGGCCTGGCTGACCACCAGGACCGGCATCAGCCAATGCCGGGCCGGCCGGAACCAGGCGATGATCAGGGCGCTTGCACTGCCGAGCAGGGTTCCCAGGGCCAGACCGAGCAGGATCTCCGCAAGGGTGAGGGCCCCGTGCTCCAACAGCTCGGGCCAGCGCGTGGCCAGCATTAGGGCCACCCGGGCCGGCCCCGGCAGAATGTATGCCGGAGCGTCGCTGATCCAGACCACCGCCTGCCATAGGCCGGCGAGGGCCAGCAGGATGATCACCGGGCGGAGCAGGCTCACGGTGCCTCCCGGGCCTGCGCCAGGCGTTTCAGCAGCTCTGCCTGATGGGTCAGCAGTGCGGGGTCGGCCGGGTCGCGCGGCGGCTCGCCAGGCGGCTCGAGCGCCGCGTCGAGCCTCGCCGGCCGGCCCGACATGACCTGGACCCGGTGGCCGAGGCGCAGCGCCTCGAGCGGGTCGTGGGTGACCAGCAGCACCGTGCGGCCGGCCAGCAGTCTGGCGGCAAGGGCCTGGATTTCGTAGCGCGTGATGGCGTCGAGGCCCGAGAAGGGCTCGTCCATCAGGACGATCGGCCGCTGCTCCATCAGGGTCCGCGCCAAGGCCGCGCGCTGGCGCATGCCGCCGGACAGCTGCGCCGGACGGGCCAACGCGCTGTCGGCGAGCCGGACGCGCGCCAGAAGCTCCCGGGCGCACGCCTCGAGGGCACCGGTCGTCGCTTCGCCGCGCAGGCGCGCACCCAGCAGGACGTTGTCCAGAACCGAGCACCACGGCAAAAGCAGGTCTTGCTGGGCCATATAGGCGATGCGGCCGGCAACCGGCGTGGCCCGGTGATCGGCGACACTGCCCTTGGCGCCGTGAGCCAGGCCGGCGATCAAGCGCAGCAAGCTGGTCTTTCCCACGCCAGAAGGACCGAGCAGACAGGTGGTCAGTCCGCCCGGAAGCTCGAGATCGAATTCCTCGAACAGCACCCGGTCCTCGAACGCCAAGCCGGCAGCGTGGACGTGGAGAGATGGGGCGGGATCACCGCTTTTCGGTGGTATCGGGTTCTCGGACAGCGTGTCACCCTTGCTACACCTGTCCTGGACGAATCGGGTCCCAGGACGCGTTCAGATCTTCACCGTAGCACAGCAAGGCAGCTGCGGAACCAGAGCGTCGGCGATCGGTGTTGCGAGTGAATATTTAGTCTTTTATGCCTAATCTTTACACATAGTTTGTTGTCTTCTGCTAGGAGTCTGGACGTGTTTCACCAACGGGGTCGAGGACGACCTCAAACGGCGAGGATTCCGATCGGAAATGGGTGACGGCGGCGTAGCAACCGGCAAGGCGGGCGATACTGAAGAGTTGAAGGAGCAACACGAACAACCGCGGACAGCGGTCTTCTGCTCCGGGAAGTTGGCCGCAGGGGGGCATACCTGGGATTGCGAGGTTCTCGATATTTCGGTTGGTGGTGCGAAGCTCCGCATTCGGACACCGCTCGATCCGGGCGCAGAGTTACTCCTTGCGGTCGAGCCCCATGGCACGCTGTCCGGGCGGGTGGCTTGGCAGAACGGCCAGGACCTGGGCATGGAGTTCGTCTGCGATCCCGACCAGACGGCCCGATTTGTCGGGGACATCATAGAGAATCCCGAGACCAACAAGGAGCAGAGGCATTATCCTCGGTCCTCGGTCCTATGGTCGGGCCAGATCAGTACCGGCGGCCGGTCGGCCGATTGCCGCATCCTGAACATTTCGGCCCGGGGAGTGAAGATTCGCCTCCTGGAACCGTTCGAGCCGGCCTCCGTGGTCAGCCTCAGGATCGATCGCTTCGGCGTATTTCCAGGCGACGTGCTCTGGCGGTATGAGGATTTTCTTGGCATAAGGTTTCGCGATGATCCAGGGGATATCGCAGAGATCTTCGGCGACGCGGCGCCGGCGTTGCGCCGGACCACCGGCTGACCCCGAACGGGCGGGACCCGCGCGGTTCATCGGCAGCGATATCTACCGGTCATCCAGCTACGGCGGGCACCACCCCTTGGCGATTCCTCGGGTCTCGACCTGCATCGACCTGTGCCGCGCGCTTGCTTGGCTTCCGGCCGAGGTCTACGTCGACAGCCCCCGGGCCACGCCGGCCGAGCTCGCTCGCTTCCACGACCCCGCCTACATAGAGGCGCTGATCGAGACGGAACGCAGCCAGCGCCCGCCGGCCGCCGTTCGCCGGCGCTTCAACATCGGACGCGACGGCAACCCGATCTTTCCCGAACTCTTCCGACGCCCGGCGACTGCCTGCGGCGGGTCGATCCTGGGAGCCAGGCTCGTGCGCGACGGCGGCGTGGCCTACAACCCAGCCGGCGGCACCCACCACGGACGCCCGGACCGGGCCAGCGGGTTCTGCTACCTGAACGATCCGGTGCTGGCCATCCTCGCGTTGCTCGACGGCGGGCTCCAGAGGGTACTCTACCTCGACGTGGACGCGCATCACGGCGATGGCGTCCAGGCCGCGTTCGCCGAGGACGGCCGGGTACTCACGGTCTCGGTCCACGAGACCGGCCGCTGGCCCATGCCGGCGGCGGGGCGGGAGGGTGGACTGGCCACCGGAGAGGCGCCTAGCGGCAGCGCGGCGGACCGGGCCGGGGGCATGGCGCGCAACCTGCCGGTTCCACGGGGTTTCAACGACAGCGAGATGGCCTTTCTGCTCGATGCGGCAATCCTGCCGCTGGCCGAGGCCTTCGAGCCGGAGGCGGTGGTATTGCAGTGCGGCGCCGACGCCCTCGAAGAGGACCCGCTCAGCAGGCTCTCGCTTTCCAACCTGGCGCTCTGGCGGGTGGTAGGTGCCACCAAGGACATGGCGTCGCGGCTGCTCGTGCTGGGCGGCGGCGGCTACAATCCCTGGTCGGTGGGCCGCTGCTGGGCCGGCGTCTGGGCGACGCTGAACGGGTTCGACGTTCCCGACCGGGTTCCGGCCGCCGGGGAAGCGGTGCTGCGCGGCGTCACCTGGCGGCACAGCCGCGGGCGCAGGCCGCCGGACCATTGGTTCACGACGCTTGCCGACCGGCCCCGGCCGGGGCCGATCCGGCCGGAGGTGCGGGCCGTGGCCGGCGCGGTGCTCGTACCGAAGGGCGGCTTGTGAGCGGCGCGACCGCGCGCTATGTGTGCAGCATGACTCCGACGCTGGTTGCGCGCCTCCTGAAGATCCTCCTGCTGGTGGTCCTCACGGCCTTGGTCCCGGGCCGTGCGGCGTTGGGCGAAACCGGTTTGGCGAGTTTCGAGCAGGACCAGCTGGTGATCGAGACCGCCGAGGGCGCGCGCCACGACTTCATGATAGAGCTGGCGACGTCTCCGCAACAGCAGCAGCAGGGCCTGATGTTCCGCCGCGATATGGACGCGGATGCCGGCATGCTGTTCGTCTACAGTCGAGTTCGCGTGGTGTCCATGTGGATGAGGAACACCTATATCCCGCTCGACATGCTCTTCATCGCGGATGACGGAGTGATCGTAAGGATCGTCGAGCGCACGGTGCCCATGTCGCTCAAGACGATCTCTTCGGGCCAGCCGGTGCGGGGGGTTCTGGAGATGAACGGAGGGACCGCGGCGCGGTTGGGTCTCAAACGCGGCGACCGCGTTCTCTACGATGCTTTCGAATCCGGGTCGTAAAACCCGGAGTTGGCGTTCGCTTTGCCTTAGGCCTCCGGCTCCACGAGATCCTGTTCGAGCGCGCGCCAGCCCTCGCCGGCCGCGACCAGGCAGCTCATGCCCTGCGGCGTGGTGACGATGATCGTCCAGGTGTTGCCGTCGCCGGTCGACAGGACTTCGACCAGGCCGCCGGTATTGGTGACGCCGACCGCGACCGGGGACTCTTTGTACTTGCTGGCGAGCAGCGAGAGCACGCTGTCGCGGGTGTTACACTGGCTTTGACTCTGCGCTCCGGCAGCTGACGAGAAGACCGCCAGGGCCGTGCCGAGCAATAATGTCTTCCACATAGCTTGCCTCGTGCGTTGAACAACCAGACGGCCAAGAGCACTATGACCGAGCTATCCAGTTTCGCAGGAAGGCGTAAAGATCACCTTAAACCCAAGTTAAAATTCGCTTAATCCTTGTATAGTGACCAGCGCGGGCCGGGCGTGCGCCGCGAAGCCTCCTTCTATCGCTTGCGGGCGAGCGTGAGGCCGTCGCCGATCGGAACGAGCGACAGGCTGACGCGTTCGTCTTTATGCAACTGGAGGTTTAGACTGCGGATGGATTTCGTATCCGGATCCTGCTTGATCGGGTCGACCACGGCACCGTTCCACAGGACGTTGTCGACCGCGGCGAGCCCGCCTTTCCGGAGCAGCGCGAGACACTTTTCGTAATAGCCGTTGTAGTTTTCCTTGTCCGCATCGATGAAGGCGAAATCGAAGGTTCCCGCTTGGCCGTCGTCGAGCAGCGCGTCCAGCGTGTCGAGCGCCGGCGCCAGCCGCAGGTCGATCTTGTCGGCGATGCCGGCCTCGGCCCAATAGCGGCGGGCGATGTCGGTGTATTCCGCACTGACGTCGCAGGCCACGATTTGGCCCTCCGCGGGCAGGGCGCGCGCGACGCAGAGCGCGCTGTAGCCGGTGAAGGTGCCGACCTCGAGCGTGCGTCGGGCGCCGATCAGCTCGACCAGCAAGGCCATGAACTGGCCCTGCTCGGGCGAGATCTGCATGACCGCCAGTGGCAGCGCCTCGGTCTCCTCGCGCAGCCGGGCGAGCAGTGGCGGCTCGCGCAGCGAGACCTTCAGCAAGTAATCGTAGAGCGAGTCTGTCAGGGACAGGGTTCGGCTGGCCATGGCGGCGGAACTCCAGGGATGTTGGCGGGACGCACTATAGGTGTCGAGGGCCCGGCCGCTCAACCTCGCCGCGTCGGAGGCGGGGGGCAGCCCCCGAACCTTGGTTAAATCCCTATTAGTATGGTCAACTTATACTCGACTCTGGAGAGGTCCGGGCAACTGTCGACCCGAACAGGGGAGGCCAGGATGGGGCATCAAACTGCAGACCAGCCCGGCCGCAACGGCGCGGTTCCGAGGCTCGGCGGCACGGCGGAGGGACCTCCGGCTGGGCCCGCGGCAGGGC
Source organism: uncultured Kiloniellales bacterium (assembly GCA_947259625.1). Taxonomy (GTDB): domain Bacteria; phylum Pseudomonadota; class Alphaproteobacteria; order Kiloniellales; family JAKSDN01; genus CAMYKD01. Next base: position 10,637 of record CAMYMY010000108.1, read on the forward strand.
GGGTCGCGGAGGGTTTTTTCGGCTTCTGCCGGCGGGTCGGCGGCACCCGGGCCTACAACGCCCTCAGCGGTCCGCTGTTGGCTGCGGTGTTCTTCTGGCTCCTGCTAATGGAATTCCACCACCTCTCGCGGGTGTTCTACCTGCCCGAATCCCATGCGTACGACGCCGTATTCCATGCCTGGCTGGTGGCGACGATCTCGAAGATCATGTTCCTCTCGCTGCTCGTGGCCCTGCTGTTGTTCCGCAGACAGCCGGTCAACAAAGCCAGGGGTCTGCTGCCCAGGATCACCGCCATCGCGGGGACTTTCATGGTCATGCTCGTCGTGCTGATTCCGGCACCGGAGCCCGTGCTGGCGCAGAGCATCGCGGGTTTGGTCCTGATCTGCACCGGCAGCATCCTCTCGGTCGTTTCCGTCAGCTTCCTCGGCCGCTCGTTCAGCATCATGGCCGAGGCGCGCGAGCTGGTGACGACCGGCGTCTATTCGCTCGTCCGCCATCCGCTCTACGTTGCCGAGGAGATCGCGGTTCTCGGGGCTATCGTGATCAATTTCTCGCCGCTTGCGGTCCTGCTGCTGGCCGGCTGTGCTTCTCCCAAACCCCATCCGACGCTGACCTACGCGGAACGGCCCTGCTACCGCACTCTGGCCTCGGTCGACTGCCACAGCGACCCGTTGGTCGCTGAGGAAAGCCGCCGGGTCGGGTTCTACGACGCGCCGATTTCTTCCGTCGAGCCAGAAGAAACATGGCTTCAACGCCTTTTCTAGCCGGCGCCTTCGAAGTCGCCTCGAACGAGGACGGCGAGCTGTTGGTGTTCGACAGTCGCTTCGTCGAGACCGCGCCGCGGGTCTTCACCGAGAGAGACGGCGAGCGAACCCTGGTCTTCATCGAGGGTGAGGATGGGACGATGTCCCACTTCTACAATTCTCAGTACCCGATCGTCACCTTCGAGCG
>CAMYMY010000109.1 GCA_947259625.1 uncultured Kiloniellales bacterium
CCGCGGTCAAGCGCCGCGACGTGAAGTACGTGGTCGCGCGGGCCGCGCGCAATATCCGGCTTTCCTTCGGCGGCTATGCCGGCCGCAAAACCTTCAGCGAGTGGCTGAGGCTCGAGGGTGAGCGCGAGACCTATTGGCGCGAGCTGGAGGGCGTATTCAGCCTGGGTGGCGTGTTCACCGGCAAGGATTCCTTCTGCATCCCCTATGTCGCCTGCATCGACGTGCCCGGTTGTCCGGACTGCGATCCCTACGAGATCGTCTACGTGCTCAGCGACAACGCCAAGGCCTATGCCGCCATGAACACCAAGTCTCCGGTCGTGGCGACGCTGTCTTACGACGTGCTGAATATGGACTACAGCAAGGAGGTGATCGAAGGTTGGATGGCGGTCGAGCTGCCCCGCGGCGGCGTCGGCTACGTAACCGGCCCGGAGTTCCGGTCGCCGCTCGACTACCGGGCCCTGCTGCGCAAGCGCAAGGGCGAGTGGCAGATCGACGTCTTCGTCGCCGGCGACTAGCGCCGCGGTGACGCCGAAGGATAGAGAGGACAGCAACCATGGCCAAGGAAGACCCCGTCGTCATCGCCTCGGCCGCCCGTACGCCGATGGGTGGCTTCCAGGGCGATCTCAAGGACGCGCGGGCGCCGGACCTGGGCGCCGCGGCGATCCGTGCGGCGCTGGCGCGGGCGGACCTGGCGGGCGAGGATGTGGACGAGGTGATCTTCGGCTGCGTGCTGCCGGCCGGCCAGGGCCAGGCGCCGGCGCGCCAGGCTTCGCTCGGCGCCGGCGTTCCGCTCGGCGTCGGCTGCACCACGGTCAACAAGATGTGCGGTTCGGGAATGAAGGCGGCCATGCTGGCCCACGACCTGATTGCCGCCGGGACCAACCACGTCATGGTCGCCGGCGGCATGGAGTCCATGTCCAACGCGCCCTATCTGTTGCCCAAGGCGCGTACCGGCTACCGCATGGGCCACGGCCAGGTCGTCGACCACATGTTCCTCGACGGCCTGGAGGACGCCTACGACAGGGGCCGGCTCATGGGAACCTTCGCCGAGGACACGGCCCAGCATTACCAGTTCACCCGCGAGGCCCAGGACGCCTTCGCGATTACCTCGCTGAACCGCGCCCGCACGGCCACGGAGACCGGCGGCTTCAAGGCGGAGATCGCCCCGGTCGCGGTCAAGACCCGCAAGGGCGAGGTGACGGTCGAACGCGACGAGCAGCCTTTCAAGGCCGATACGGCCAAGATCCCCAAGCTCAAGCCGGCGTTCCGCGAGGGCGGCACCGTGACCGCGGCCAACTCCAGCTCGATCTCGGACGGCGCGGCGGCGCTTCTTCTGATGAAGCGCTCCGAGGCCGAGCGGCGCGGCCTGAAGCCTCTCGCCGTGATCCACGGCCACGCGACCCACGCGCAGGAGCCCGCCTGGTTCACCACGGCGCCGGTCGGCGCGTTGAAGAAGCTGCTGGATAAGGTCGGCTGGCAGGCCGGGGAGGTCGAACTCTACGAGATCAACGAGGCCTTCGCGGTCGTGACCATGGCGGCCATGCGCGACCTCGACCTGCCGCACGACAAGGTCAACGTGCACGGCGGCGCCTGTGCGCTGGGCCATCCGATCGGCGCCTCGGGCGCGCGCATCCTGGTCACCCTGCTGGCGGCGCTGGAAACCTATGACTTGAAGAGAGGCGTCGCGGCGCTCTGCATCGGCGGCGGCGAGGCCACCGCCATGGCGGTCGAACGCCTAAAAGAGTAACAGGCACAAGGCCGTGGCTCTGCAAATGAAACCTGTCTGTGAGAAATGCGAGACCGGGTTGCCGCCCGGCGGCGAGGCCTGCATTTGCAGCTTCGAGTGCACGTTTTGCCGGGCCTGCGCGGCCGAGCTGGAGCACCGCTGCCCGAACTGCGGCGGCGAGCTGGTCGTCCGGCCGCGGCGCAGGGCGGACCCGGAACACCCGGCCGTTGCCTGAGTCCGCCACAACACCCAGAATTGAAAGAGAGGCCACATGCCGAGCGCTCTGATCACCGGCGCCAACCGTGGCATCGGGCTCGCGTTCGCCCGCTCCTTCGCAGCCGACGGCTGGCGGGTCTACGGCTGTTGCCGCCAGCCCGACAAGGCGCGCGAACTGAAGGATCTGGCGGGCGAGGTGACGGTGCACCGCCTGGACGTCACCGACGGCCTGCAAGTCGCCGGCCTGGCGCGCGAACTGGCCGGCCAGCCGGTCGACATCCTGCTCAACAATGCCGGCATCTATGGCTCGCGCACCGGCTTCGGCGAGACCGAATTCGACGTCTGGCCGCAAGTCTTCCAGGTAAACGTCATGGCGCCCCTGCGTCTGGCCGAGCGTTTCGTCGAGCAGGTGGCCCAGAGCGAGCGCAAATTGATCGTCTACATTTCCAGCCGCATGGGGTCTATCGGCGAGAATTCGAGCGGCGGCGGCTACGTCTACCGCTCGTCCAAGGCGGCGCTCAACATGGTCGCCAAATCGCTGTCGATCGATCTGGCCGGCCGCGGCATTACCGTCGTGATGTTCCATCCGGGCTGGGTCCAGACCGACATGGGCGGCTCCAACGCGGCTGTCACGGCCGGCGAAAGCGTCGCCGGCATGCGTGCCGTGATCGAGCGGCTGACCTCGGCGGACAACGGCCGGTTTTTCACCCACGATGGAGGAGAGATCCCGTGGTGAGAGAGGGGAGCCCGACAGCGTATCATTTGGCGCAGGTCAACATGGCGCACGCCCTCGCGCCGCTCGACGACCCGCTCCTGGCCGAGTTCATGGCCAAGCTGGACGAGATCAACGCGCTGGCCGACCGCAGTCCGGGCTTCGTCTGGCGACTGCAGTCAGAAAGCGGCAACGCGACCGACATCGATGTTTCTCCCGATCCGCGGCTGCTCATCAACCTCTCGGTCTGGGACTCCCTCGAGAGCCTTTTCGGATATGTCTACCGGAGCGGCCATGCCGAGGTCATGCGCCGCCGCCGCAAATGGTTCGAGCGGATGTCCGGGCCGTATGTCGCCCTTTGGTGGGTACCGGCCGGGCATCGGCCGGGCGTCGAGGAAGCCTTGGCGCGCCTCGAGATCCTGAAGCAGGACGGACCAACACCCCGCGCCTTCACTTTCAAACAGCATTTTCCGTCGCCCGGCGGCCGAGGCGGCGACCTGACCGAGCGGGAGGTGGAGGAGGCCAGATGCACTTGACCGAAGAACAGGCACTCATTCGCGACACGGCGCGCGCCTTCGCGCGCGAGCAGTTGGCGCCCAAGGGGGCGGAATGGGACCGCGAAGCGCGCTTCCCCAAGGAGGCAATCGCCGAGATGGGCCGGCTCGGCTTCCTCGGCATGGTGGTACCCGAGGAATGGGACGGCGCCGGCGCCGATCACGTGGCCTACGCGCTGGCCATGATCGAGGTGGCGGCGGGCGATGGCGCCTGCTCGACGATCATGAGCGTGCACAACTCGGTCGCCTGCATGCCGATCCTGAAGTATGGCACGCCCGAGCAGAAGGAGCGGTTCTTGCGGCCGCTGGCCCGCGGCGAGATTCTGGGCGCCTTCTGCCTGACCGAGCCCCAGGCGGGCTCCGACGCCGCAGCGCTCGAGACCCGGGCTGAGAAGGTCGGCAACCACTACGTCCTGAACGGCGTCAAGCAGTTCATCACCTCCGGGCAGAACGCGGACCTCGCCATCGCCTTCGCGGTCACCGACCCGGCCGCCGGCAAGAAAGGCATCTCCGCCTTCATCGTGCCGACCGACACCCCGGGATACCGGGTGGCCGGTGTCGAGAAGAAGCTGGGCCAGAGGGCCTCGGACACCTGCCAGATCGTCTTCGAGGACCTGAAGCTCACCCCCGACCTGCTGCTCGGCGAAGAGGGCGAGGGCTACAGGATCGCGCTCGCCAACCTGGAGGGCGGGCGCATCGGCGTCGCGTCGCAGGCCGTCGGCATGGCGCGCGCCGCCTACGAGGCGGCCGTGGCCTACGCCAAGGAGCGCAAAAGCTTCGGCCGGCCGATCATCGAGCATCAGGCCGTCGCCTTCCGCCTGGCCGACATGGCGACCAGCATTCACGCCGCCGAGCTCATGGCGCTCGACGCCGCGGCCCTGCGCGATTCCGGCAAGCCCTGTCTCAAGGAGGCCGCCATGGCGAAGCTCTTTGCCTCGGAGATGGCCGAGCGGGTCTGTTCGGATGCGATCCAGGTCCACGGCGGTTACGGCTACGTGAGCGACTTCCCGGTCGAGCGCATCTACCGCGACGTCCGGGTCTGCCAGATCTACGAAGGCACCAGCGACGTCCAGCGCCTGGTGATCAGCCGCCAGATCGCCGCCGAGTAGGAGAGGACCCATGGCCGAGCCCATCGAGTTCTACTTCGATTTCTCCAGCCCCTACGGCTATCTGGCCGCCCAGAGGATCGACGAGATCGGCGAAAGGTACGGCCGCGAGGTGGCCTGGAAGCCGTTCCTGCTGGGCGCGGTCTTCAAGACGACGCGCAGCGAGCCGCTCCTGGGGATTCCCATGAAGGGCGATTACGCCCGGATCGACCTGCCGCGCGTGGCGCGCCTGATGGGCGTGCCCTTCGCCCTGCCGAGTCCCTTCCCCTTCATGTCGGTGGCGGCCTGCCGGGCCTTCTATTGGCTCTCGGATAAGGACCGGGCGAGGGCCAAGGCGCTGGCCAAGGCGATCATCGACGCCTCCTTCGGCGAAGGCCGGGACATGAGCGGCGCGGCCGCCGTGCTGGAGACCGCCGGAAGCTTGGGCGTCGATCCCGGGCAGCTGGGGGCCGCGCTGCAGGACCCGGCGGTCAAGGACCGGCTCAGGGCCGAGGTCGACGAGGGCATCGAGAAGGGCGTATGCGGCTCGCCCTTCGTCTTGGTCGATGGTGAGCCCTTCTGGGGTCACGACCGTCTGGATCATGTCGAAAAATGGCTGGAGACCGGTGGCTGGTAGCCCAGGATCACGCCTCGGCCAGGATCTCCCGGTAGAGCGCCCGGTCGATGTTGCCGCCGGAGAGCACCAGACCGACCTTGCGGCCGGCCATGCTGTCCTTCTCCTGCAGGAGCGCGGCCAGCGGCGCGGCGCCGGCGCCCTCGGCCAGGTTGTGGGTGTCGGTGTAGTAGGCGCGCATAGCCGCCTTGATCTCGTCTTCCGAGACCGTGACGATCCGCTCGGCCCCGGCGTTGATTATCGCGACAGCCTCGGCGACCGGCACCCGGCACGCCATGCCGTCGGCCAGGGTCTCGGCCGAGTTGGTCGAGACCGGCGTGCCCTTTGCGAAGGAGAGCGCATAGCAGGGGGCGTTCTCGGAAACCACGCCGACCACCTTGGTTTCGAGCCCGAGTGCGTCGCGCACGGTAATCGCGCCGCAGATGCCCGAGCCCAGGCCGATCGGCACGTAGACGGTGTCGAGGTCGGGCACCGCCGTGAAGAACTCGAGGCTGTAGCTGCCCACCCCCAGGATCAGCAGGGGATCGAAGGACTCGACCATAAAGAGGCCGTCGTTCGCCGCCCGCTCGCGGGCGTATTCGAGGGCGGCCTGGAAATCGTGACCGTGGACCACGAGCTCCGCCCCCTGGGCGGTCATGGCGGCGTTCTTCTCGACGCTGTTGCCCTCGGGAACGACGATGGTCGCGGCGAGCCCAAGAAGGCCGGCGGCGCAGGCGATGGACTGGCCGTGGTTGCCGCGCGTCGCGGAAATCACGCCCGACAGCTCCGGTTTGCGGCTTTTCAGGTCGCTCAGATAGGCGATGCCGCCGCGCACTTTGAAGGCGCCGATCTGCGTATGGTTCTCGTGCTTGACCCAGACCTCGCAACCGCTCCGCTCGGCCAGGAGCGGCCAGCGGTGTTGGGCGGTCGGCTGAACGTGGCGGTGCACGCGCTCGGCGGTGTCTTCGATCCGCTTCAGGCTGAACATGGCGGGGGGTTCCGGTTGCGCTTTGACTCCTAGCGACCATAGAGTGGCCGGACCCGGGTCTTCAACCCCCCGGGAGATCCAGTCCCGCGATTTTCCTTGCCGCGCAGGGTGCGGCTTTGCGACTCTCCGGCTCGGGACACAGGAGTCCGCCGTGAAGGGCAGCCGAAGCAGATGACCGTCCTCAAGAGCATGATCTCGGCCCGCTCGGCCGAGTTCCGCGAAAACCAGGCCGCCATGACGGCGCTGGTCGCGGACCTCAAGGCCAAGGTCGGGGAGATCAAGTTGGGTGGCGGCGCGCAGGCGCGGGACAAGCACCTGGCCCGCGGCAAGCTGCTGCCGCGCGAGCGGGTGCGCACGCTGCTCGACCAGGGCTCGCCCTTCCTTGAGCTGTCCCAGCTGGCTGCCTACGGGTTGTACGGCGGCGAGGTGCCCGCAGCCGGCATCGTCACCGGGATTGGCCGGGTGGTCGGGCGAGAGTGCATGGTCGTCGCCAACGACGCGACCGTGAAGGGCGGCACCTATTTTCCGCTCACCGTCAAGAAGCACCTGCGCGCCCAGGAGATCGCCCGGGAGAACCATCTGCCCTGCGTCTACCTGGTGGATTCCGGCGGCGCCAATCTGCCGAGCCAGGACGAAGTCTTCCCCGACCGCGACCACTTCGGGCGGATCTTCTACAACCAGGCCACCCTCTCCGCCGCCGGCATTCCGCAGGTCGCCCTGGTCATGGGGTCCTGTACGGCCGGGGGCGCCTACGTGCCCGCCATGTCGGACGAGAGCGTGATCGTGCAGAACCAGGGCACGATTTTCCTGGGCGGTCCGCCGCTGGTGAAAGCGGCAACGGGCGAGAGGGTGAGCGCCGAGGAGTTGGGCGGCGCGGAGGTGCACGCGCGCACCTCGGGCGTCACCGACTACATGGCGGTGAACGACGCGCACGCCCTAGCGATCGCGCGGCGCATCGTCGGCAACCTGAACCGCGTGAAGCGACACGACCTGGATTTGGCCGAGCCGCGTGATCCGCTCTACGACCCGGCGGAGCTCTACGGCGTCGTGCCGGCCGACCTGAAGAAGCCCTACGACGCGCGCGAGGTCATCGCGCGTCTGGTCGACGCGAGCGAGTTCGACGAGTTCAAGGCGCTCTACGGCACGACTCTGGTCTGCGGCTTCGCGCGGCTGCACGGCTATCCGGTCGGTCTGGTCGCCAACAACGGCATTCTGTTTTCGGAGTCCGCGCTCAAGGGCGCGCACTTCATCGAGCTCTGCTGCCAGCGCCGCATCCCGCTCGTTTTCCTGCAGAACATCACCGGTTTCATGGTCGGCCGCAAGTACGAGGCCGGGGGCATCGCCAAGGACGGCGCCAAGATGGTCACCGCCGTGGCCACGGCCCGGGTGCCCAAGTTCACCGTGATCCTGGGCGGCAGTTTCGGCGCCGGCAACTACGGCATGTGCGGCCGCGCCTACGGCCCGCGCCTGCTCTGGATCTGGCCGGGCGCACGCATCTCGGTCATGGGCGGCGAGCAGGCCGCCACGGTGCTGGCCACGGTCAGGCGCGACGCCATGGCTGCCCGCGGCGAGACCTGGCGGGCCGAGGAAGAGGCCGCCTTCAGGGCACCGATCCTCGAGCAGTACGATCACCAGGGCCATCCCTACTACGCCACGGCGCGGCTATGGGACGACGGCATCGTCGATCCGCTGGACACGCGCATGGTCCTGGGCCTGGGCATCTCGGCGGCGCTCAACGCGCCGATCGAGGCGACCCGTTTCGGTGTTTTCAGGATGTGACGGCCATGGAAGAACCCTTCTTTCTCGAGGAGATCGGCGAGACCGGGGTGGCGCGCATCACGCTCACCCGCACGCGGGTCCACAATGCCTTCAACGATCTTCTGATCGCCGAGCTGACGCGCAGCCTAGAGGGCCTGGAAAGCGATCCGCGCGTGCGCGCCGTGGTGCTGGCGGCCCAGGGCAACAGCTTCTCGGCGGGCGCCGACCTGACCTGGATGGAGCGCATGGCCGGCTACGGCAAGGACGAGAACCTGGAGGATGCCCGGGCCCTGGCCGAGCTCATGCGTCGACTCAACACGCTGGCCAAGCCGACACTGGCTCTGGTCCAGGGGCCGGCCTTCGGCGGCGGGGTCGGACTGGTTGCCTGCTGCGACATCGCGATCGCCGCCGAGACCGCGTCCTTCTGCCTGTCCGAGGTCCGGCTTGGCCTGATCCCGGCGGTGATATCGCCCTATGTCGTCGCCGCCATGGGCGAGCGCGCGGCACGCCGCTACTTCCTGACCGCCGAACGCTTCTCCGCCGCCGAGGCCTTGCGGCTCGGCCTGGTTCACGAGGTCGTGGCCGACGAGCAGCTCGAGGTTCGCGGCGAGCGCCTGGCCAAAGCCATGCTGACCGGCGGCCCGAAGGCGCAGTCGGCGGCCAAAGAGCTGATCTTTGCGGTCTCGAACCGGCCGCCCGACGACGGCCTAGTGGAGGACACGGCCCGGCGCATCGCGGAAGTCCGTGCCGGCGAGGAGGCCCGCGAGGGCATCGCTGCCTTTCTGCAAAAGCGCAAGCCGCAGTGGGGTCGGGACTGACATGGGGCCCGCGGAAATCGAGGGAGTTCGATGTTCGATACCCTCCTGATCGCCAACCGGGGCGAGATCGCCTGCCGCGTGATCCGCACGGCCAGACGCATGGGGCTGCGCAGCGTCGCGGTCTACTCGGAGGCGGACGCGGAGGCGCTGCACGTCACCCTGGCCGACGAGGCGCGGCTGATCGGGCCGGCGCCCGCAGCGGAGAGCTACCTGAACATTACGGCGATCCTCGAGGCGGCCCGGACGAGCGGTGCCCAGGCGGTGCATCCGGGTTATGGGTTCCTCGCCGAGAACGCCGAGTTCGCCGAGGCCTGCGGCGAGGCCGGGCTGGTCTTCGTCGGGCCGCCGCCCGGGGCAATCCGGGCCATGGGATCGAAGAGCGAGGCCAAGAGCCTGATGGAACAGGCCGGCGTGCCCTTGGTGCCCGGCTACCACGGCTCCAGCCAGGATCTGGCGGTTCTCGAACGCGCGGCTCGGGTGGTCGGCTATCCGGTGCTGATCAAGGCTTCGGCCGGTGGTGGCGGCAAGGGCATGCGCGTGGTCGAGCAGCCGATGGACTTCGACACGGCGGTCGCCGCCGCGCGGCGTGAGGCGGCCGCGGCTTTCGGCGACGATCGGGTTTTGCTGGAGAAGTACCTGGGCCGGCCGCGCCACATAGAGCTGCAGGTCTTCGCCGACGGCCATGGCAATGCACTGCATCTCTTCGAGCGCGACTGCTCGATCCAGCGGCGCCACCAGAAGGTCCTGGAGGAGGCGCCGGCCCCAGGCTTGACCCCCGAGCGTCGGGCCGAGATGGGCGCGGCCGCCGTGGCCGGGGCCCGGGCGATCGGCTATGTCGGAGCCGGCACGGTCGAGTTCCTCCTCGAGCGCGAGACCTTCTACTTCATGGAAATGAACACGCGCCTGCAGGTCGAGCATCCGGTGACCGAGATGGTTACCGGCCTGGACCTGGTCGAGTGGCAGCTGCGCGTCGCCGCCGGCGAACCGCTGCCCTGCGACCAGGAGGAACTCGAGCTGCGCGGCCACGCCATAGAGGCGCGGGTTTATGCCGAGGACCCGGCGCGCGGCTTCCTGCCGGCGACC
>CAMYMY010000110.1 GCA_947259625.1 uncultured Kiloniellales bacterium
CCGCTGCCGAGCGCCACGCCCTGGCCCTCGGCCGCGGCCTGCAGGGCGATGCTTGTGTGGCTGAACCGGGGGCCGCGCCCGTGCTCGACCCCCTCCGCGCCGGCCGCGCGAAGCCACATCTCCCAGTCGAGGGTTTCGTTGCCCCGGCTCGGCATCCACTCGACGTGCAGGAGGGTGTGGGCGGCCAAGTCCGAGGGGGTCTCGAGGGGCGGCCCGCGTTCGAGCAGTCGGGGGCTGCAGACCGGGTAGATCTCCTCGTCGAACAGGCGGATGGCCTCCAGCCCGGGGTAGTCTCCGCTACCGAAGCGGATCGCCACGTCGACGCCGTCCCGGGCGAAGCGCGCCAGCTCGTCGGACGTGTCGAGCCGTACGTCGATCTCCGGGAAGACCTCCTTGAACCTGCCGAGCCGGCGCACCAGCCAGGTCGAGGCAAAGGTCGGTCCGACGCTGATCGTCAGGAACCGGCGAGTCTGGTCGCTGCGCAGCCGCCTGGCCGCTTCGGCGATCTGGTCGAAGCCGGCGCGCAAGGCCGGCAGGGCGGACTGGGCGACCTCGGTCAGGACGAACTCACCCTTGACCCGCCACAGCAGCGCCGCCCCCAGGTCGGCCTCCAGGGCCTTGATCTGGTGGCTGATGGCCGCGGGCGTGACATTGAGCTCCCGCGCCGCCTTGGTGAGGCTCAGGTGCCTGGCCGCCGCCTCGAAGGCGCGCAGGCCGTTGAGCGACGGTAAGCGTTGGGCCACGGTTGTTCCTTTTTAGTTTTTCTAAAAGATACTAACGAAGAATCTCGTTAGGCCACAAGCCGTAAGACCGCTATATTCAAATTCAAGATTGCGTTTGGCTCCAAAAAGAGGCGCCGGCCAAAATTCAGATCGTTAAGAAAACCTAAATATCCTAACTAGGAGAAGCACGATGGCCTGGACAGCGATCCATTTCGTCGATCCGACGATCCCCGGTTTGAGCGGCCGCGACCTCTTGCGCCGGGCGACCCATGCCGTTCAGGCGACCTGTGCCCGCGCCGGACGCGCCAGTGCGGCCGCGCGCAGCGATTTCGCGATCAGGAAGGCTCTGGCCCACCTCGATCGCCGTCAGCTGCGCGATTTGGGTCTGGACCGCGGCGCGCTGTGATACCGGAGGCCACGTTCCTTTGCCTGTCGGCCTGACGGCGGTCCGGCATTGGACCGGTCACTCGCAGCCGAGGATGCGGCCGCCCGGGTCGAGCGCGACACGCTTGCCGGTCGCGCAGACTTTCGTCTTCGCCGCATAGGGCTTCGCCAGGGTGCAGCTCTCGATGCTGCCGTCCGGGTGTTGGGTGAGGACCGTGCCGCCGCCGCAGACGATCGTCGCTCCCAAGGGGGTCCGGAACTCGTGGTCGGCCTCGATCTCGCAGCTCTTGACCCCGCCCTCCGGATGGAACGTGATGGTGCCGACGTGGCACTGCAACGCCACGGCGCCGCCGGGCGCCAGGATGAGCCCTAGCGCGGTGATTGCGAGCAAGACGCGTTTCGGACGTTGAGCCTGGCTGTTCATGGCAAGCCTTGTCTGTACTTGCTAAGGAACGCGGTCGAGGCAGGCATCGCACTCTAGGGCTACATAGGGCTCCGTGTTTTTCCCATCAACCCCGGTTTGCCCCTCGCCCGGCGTATCACCGCGAGCCTTCACGGCGGTCGCGCCAGCGGTAGGCGAGCTCCATCGGCGGCAGGAACCAGGGGCGGCCGGTATAGAAGGGGATGGCCGGGAAGGCCGTGGCGTCGAAGGGGCTCCGGCCCTCGGGACGGCCCAGCACCTGCAGCGCGATCTTGTGGCCGAGGTAGGGCGCCATGGCGACGCCGGACCCGTTGTAGCCGAGCGCGTAGTGGAGGCCGTCGCGTCGCCCCAGGTGCGGCAGGTAGTCCCGGCTGAAGGCCACGAAGCCGCGCCAGGCATGGGTCGCCTTGACGCCCGCCAGCTCGGGGAACACCCCGGTCATGAGGCGGTGCAGGATGCCTGCGCCCGCCCGCGGGTCGATCGTGATGAGCGAGGCGCGTCCGCCGAACAGGATCCGGGTCTTGTCCGGGGACGGCCGGTAGTAGCAGTGGCGCGAGCGCGACTCCACGATCATCCGGCCGCCGGGTATGAGCCGCTCGACCATGCCCTTGGGAAGCGGTTCGGACGCGATCATATAGCTCGGCACCGGGATCAGACGGCGCCGGAGGCCGGGCGTGAGCGGCCCGGTATAGCCGTTAGTCGCCACGACGACGTCGCGCGTGGCGACCCGGCCGCGGGTCGTCGTCACCTGAAAGCCCCCGGCCCCGCGCGCGATGGCGGTGACCGGCGCCGAGCCCGCCACCGTACCGCCGGCCGCCAGTGCCCGCTCCATAAGGCCCTTATGGAACAGCCCGGGATGCAGGCCGCCGTGACGGTGATAGACCACGCCGCCGTGGTAGACTTCGCTCGCGATCTCGCGGCGCTGCTCGGCGCGCGGCACCATGTCCGCCTCGAGGCCGATCGCCTGGCGCAGCTCGTCGATCTCGCGACCCATGGCCTCGTAGTGCGCGGCCCGCCAGGCGCCGCGGAAGCGGCCGGTGCGGGCAAGGTCGCAGGCGATCTTCTCGCGCTCGATGAACTCCATCGCAAAATCCTGGGCCGCGAGGCCCTCCGTGAGCAGCATCAGCGCGGTCTGGCGGCCGTAGCGGCGGGTGAGCCGGGCGAGGCCGACCCGGTGGCCGCTGCCGATCATGCCGCCGTTGCGCGTGCTTGCCCCCTCTCCCGGCGCGCCGGCGTCGAGCACCAGGACGCTGCGCCCCGCGCGGACGAGCTCCAGCGCGGCCGAGAGCCCGGTGAAGCCGGCGCCGACCACGGCCACGTCGGCCGCCCGAGGCAGAGGCGTGTCGGACAGGGCCGCGGGCGCCGCCGCCTCCCACCACCACGGCTCGAAACGGACGTCCTCGGCGAAGATGGACTGGCTCATGGTCGTTTTCTTCTCCGGCAGCTGGAGCGATCTCGCGACGGGCGGGTCAGAACTTAGTCGCGGGCGAGACTAGATCTCAGGGCGCCCAGAAGACTGCCTTCGATCAGGCACCTCAAGCCCAGGTAGGCGCCCAGGAAGATCGCGCCGAGCGCCAGCGGCGCGCTCATGGAGAGCGTCGACATGGCGGTGATGCCCTGGCCGACGGTGCAGCCGAGCGCCGTGACGCCGCCGAAGCCCATCAGCGCCGCGCCGAAGACGTGACGCAGCATCTCCTTCGGGTCGTCGAAGGCCTCGAGGCGGAATTCCGCCTTCGCGCGGCTCGCCACGAACGCGCCGAAAACGACACCGCCGACGGCCCCGACGCCGAAATTGATCGTCGCCCCGCTGAAGGTCATGAGGTAGACCAGGGATTCGCCGACCGGGGTGACGAAGCTGTAGGAGCCGAGCGGCGTCGGATCGAAGTCGTCAGCGCCGACCACTCCCGTGACGAGCCATCCCGAGGCCACCACCAGGCCGATGATGATGCCGCCGGCCACGTCCTTCCGGCTGTGCCGGAAGGTCCGGTCCTTGAAGCAGTAGGCGAGCAGCGCGATCACAACGAGCGCCACGAAGGTGCCGCGGAGCGCTTCGCCGTCCGCGTCGAGCAGCCAGGCGGCCGCCTCGACCAGGCCCTGGCCGCCGAGGGCCGACAGGTCGGCGTTGGTCGGCTCGATGAAGAGGACGCGGCCGACGCCCGACAATCCCCGCAGCGTCATGTAGGCGAAAAAGCCGAGCACGAAGACGTCGACCAGCGAGCGCAGATCGCCGCCGCCCAGGCGGACCAGAGTGCCGTAACCACAGGTACCGACCAGGGCCATGCCGAATCCGAAGCAGAGCCCGCCCAGAATGGCCCCCAGCCAGCCGAAGTCGGGCGTGAGATAGATCGAATCCTGCAGGTCGATGAGCCCGGCCATATGCATCGTCTGGGTGGCGAGGGTTGCCGTCGCGATCGCCAGGGCCCAGGCGCGAAGCCCTTTGTGCTTGTGCCCGATGAAGGCATCGGCGATGGCGCCCAGCGTGCAGAAGTGCATCGACCGGGCGGTGATGCCCATGACCGTGCCGCCGACGAAGGCGAGGGCGGCGACCACCGTAGATACCGGCAAGCCATCCATGACCAGAGTCCATACCACACGAGCCGTTCGGCGACGACCTTTCCCAGCGGGGTTGGGGCGCCGAAACGAGTTCCGGTGTTACTCGGCCGCGGCTCCGAAATTGCCAGGCTTGCGGTCCGATTTCTTGCCCGTCGGTGCGCAGAACAAGTGATACAGCAGATCGATGATCTGGCGTGCTTCGTCGCTGGCCAGCGAATAGTAGATCGTCTTGCCGTCGCGCCGGTGGCTCACCAGGTTGTCCGCGCGCAGGCGCGCGAGCTGTTGCGAGACCGTCGGCTGGCGCAGGTCCAGCAGGCTCTCGAGCTCCGTGACGGACCTCTCGCCGCCGGCCAGGAGGCATAGCAGAAGGAGCCTGTTCTCGTTGGCCAGCGCCTTGAGGAAACCGCTGGCGCTCTCGGCACTGTCCATCATCAATTTCATTTCGTCGGCGGTGTTCATGCCTTTTGCTGCCTTTTCTTGAGATGACCGCTCCGATGACGGGCGCACCTCGCCCTACCCGGTAGATAGGAAAGCCAGACCGTGTCTTGATAGTTGCACAAAATCTCTCTCATTCTACTTAGGATCCGGCGACTTGCTCAGTCGAATACACACATATTAGGAATGGAATACGATCACCGAAAGTCCGGAGTCTGTCAAGTTATGCTCACCAAGGCGTTAACCAAGACACGAATAACCTCGCTCGAAGGAACGCTGCGCAGACCATCCGCGTCGCGCCGACGCCCTGGTGCGTATTTCGCGGCACTTCAGAACGCGATCTTGTCGGCGACCGCTTCGATCCCGGCCCGCGCGCAGGCGTCGTCCGCCTCGCCGCCGGGTGCGCCGGAGATGCCGATGCCGGCGACGATGGAGCCCTCTGCCTCGACCGGAATACCGCCGCCGATCATCAGCGCTCCCTCGACAAAGCGCACGCCGGATTGGGCTTGACCGGCCAGGCTGAGCTTCGAGAGCTCGAGCGTGTCGGTGCGGAAGCTGATCGCCGTCCAGGCCTTGCGGCGGGCGGTTTCAGGCGTATGCGGTCCGGCGAAACGGTCGCGCAACAGGACCTGGGGCGTTCCGAAGCGGTCGACGACGGAGACCGCGACCTGGAACCCCGATTTGCGGCAATTCTCCAGCGCCGCCTGTGCCAGGTCCAGCGCCACGGAAGGATTCAGCACCTTGAAGGTCACCAGGGCCGGCTCTTCCGCGACGGCTCCCTGGACACCCAGCGCGGACACGGTGGCGACGCAGAGAGCGACGCAGAGAATGAGACGTTTCAGCATGACATTGCCTCCCAATGTTTTGGTTCGAAGGACCGGGAAATCGGCTTTCCGGCCGATCAGGATCCGGTCGCGGCGTTCAACTTCTCCAGCAGCACTTCCAGCAGGCCCCAGAAATGGTCCTCGCCCGGATAGCCCGTGATCCGGCCGAGTTCCCGGCCCGCCTCCAACAGCACGAAGGTCGGCGTATAGACGACGGCATCGACGCCTTCGAGACCCTCCGGCCGTGGCCCGTGAATCTCGACCCGGCGCAGCGGCGCCAGATGTCCCTCGTCCGTCTTGTGGTAGACGACGCCGACATCCCGATCCCAGGCCTCGCACCACTCGCAACTCGGACTCTCGAACATTACGAGTTCGGCCGCGCGGGCCTCCATGACGGAGATCAAAGGAGCCGCAATGCCTGCGGTCAGCACGATCAAAACATGCAGAGGGGAGACCGGCGTGCGATACGGAGTCCGTCGCCCGCGCCTCGACGCCGGGGTCGCCGGCAGGTCGCGGCACCGGCCCGATTCCTCCGCCGGGACCAGGCAGGCAACGGCCGTCAACCGTAAAGCCTTTCGTAAGAAATGGCGCATCTTTCGGCCTTCTGCCCACACTTTCTGGCCGCCGTCGCGGCGCCGAACGGACACTCCCGTATCCGCTCGTCGGCCGGATTCAAACATTCGCACTTGATATTATATGACAATTGAATATGATTGGCCAGACAAGGATGAATAACAAGCCGCAAGAGACGGCAATAAAACAGAGCCCGGCAGTCAGGAACGGGCCATGGGAGCAAACCTCACAAGGGGAGACAAATGGTGGCTTGGCAATCGTTAGGAGTCCTTCGCGCCCTGATCTGCGGGGCCGGTATCGCCGCTCTCTTCGCGACCGGAGCGGCGGCGGAAGAGTTCGTCGCTTTCAAGATTGTGGACAACGAAAGCATCGCCAAATCGCTCACGGGCAAGCCGGGAGACCCGGCGCGCGGGCGTGAGGTTGCGATCAACCGCAAGCAAGGCAACTGCCTAGCCTGCCACAAGTTGCCGATTCCCGAACAGCCGTTCCACGGCGAGATCGGTCCGGACCTGTCGACCGCCGGGAGCACCTACAGCGCGGGCGAGTTGAGGCTTCGGATCGTGAACCCCAAGATCGTCAACCCGGACACCTTCATGCCTGCTTTCTACCGGCCCTTCGGTCTGCATCGGGTGTCGAAGGATTTCCAGGGCAAGACGATCCTCACTGCCGAGCAGGTCGAGGACGTGGTCGCCTATTTGACGACCCTCAAGTAGAGGCACCGGCACCGTCGGCGCGGGGCCGGCATTGGATCCCGGCCCGGCCCGGGTGAATCAGACATCTGTAGCTCGAGAGGCAAGCTTATGAACGAATCGAAACACTACCGCGATGTCAGCCGCCGGCAGGCGCTGATCGTCGTGGGTGCGGGGGGCTTGGCCGCTGCCGGCCTTACCCTGCTGCCGCAGGCGGCCTCGGCGGACGCGGCCGCTGTCGACGCGGCGATAAAGGGCCTGATCGGCGGCAAGACGCCGCAGGCGGGGCGGATCACGCTCGACCTGCCGCAGATCGCCGAGAACGGCAACACGGTGCCGATCACGGTCGAGGTCGACAGCCCGATGACGGAGCAGGACTACTGCAAGGCGGTCCATATCTTCGCGGACAAGAACCCGCAGCCGGGTGTGGCCAGCATCAACTTCACGCCGGCTTGCGGCAAGGCCAAGGCCTCGACCCGCATGCGGCTGGCGAAGACCCAGAACGTGGTTGCGGTCGCCGAGATGAGCGACGGCAGCGTGTACACGGCCAAGGCCGAGGTGAAAGTCACCATCGGCGGCTGCGGCGGATAAGGGAGAGAAACCATGGCAAAACCCAAGCCACGTGTGAAAGTGCCCAAGACCGCCGCCAAGGGCGAGGTCTTGGAGATCAAGACCCTGATCACGCACAAGATGGAGTCCGGCCAGCGCAAGGACAAGAAGACCGGCGAGAAGATTCCACAGAAGATCATCAACAAGTTCGTCTGCGCCTTCAACGGCAAGGAAGTGTTCAGCGCCGACTGGCATCCCGCGATCTCGGCCAATCCGTTCATGTCCTTCTATGCCGTGGCCACGGAGAGCGGCACGTTCGAGTTCACCTGGACCGACGACGACGGCTCGGTCTACAGCAAGACCGCCCAGCTCACGGTCGGATAGAAGCAACAGGTCAAAGGGAGGCAACGCCATGCGGCGAATAGCACTGGCAGCGGTGGCGGCATCGGGCTTGACCGTGATGCTGGCCGGGACTGCCCTGTCGGACGAAACGGACTGGGGCGCCTACGAGGTGGGCGACAAGCGGAGCGGCTACACCTACGCCGCCACCGAGACCCGCTCGATCCAGGACGACGATTTCGAGAATCCGGCCATGCTCTGGGTCGACACGGGCCAAGAGCTTTGGGATACCGTGGAGGGTGAGGCGGGCAAGGCCTGCGCGAGCTGCCACGACGACGCGGCCGTATCCATGGCCGAGGTCGGCGCCATCTACCCGGTCTACTACGAGCCCCGGGGCAAGCTGATCAACATCGAGCAGCGGATCAACCTCTGCCGGACCGAGAACATGAAGGCGAAGGCCTGGAAGTGGGAGTCGCGCGAGCTGCTCTCCATGACCGCCTTCGTGCGCAACCAGGCCCGGGGCAGGCCGGTCGCCGTCAAGATCGACGGCCCGGCCGCGCCCTTCTACGAGAAGGGCAAGGAGTTCTACTACCAGCGCCGCGGCCAGCTCGACATGGCCTGCAAGAACTGCCACGAGGACAACGCCGGCAACATGATCCGGGCCAACCTACTGAGCCAGGGACAGAGCAACGGCTTCCCGACCTACCGCCTGAAGTGGCAGAAGGTCGGCTCGCTGCACCGGCGCTTCCGCGGCTGCAACAGCCAAGTGCGGGCGACCCCCTACAAGGCGGGCTCGGACGAGTACGTGAACCTCGAGCTTTTCCTCGCCGACCGAGGCCGCGGATTGCCGGTCGAGACCCCGGCGGTGCGCAACTGATTACCCTGTGAACTTGTAACAAACTTATCAGGGGGGGGATACGTACGACCGTATCCCCCCTTTTTCGTCAGGAGGGTTCAGCGATGTTCAGCCGGCGTGACTTCGTACAGCTGGCGGCGGCGACCGCCGCCCTGACCGGCGCGCCCGGGCGGCTGGCGCGGGCCGCGGCCCGACAGGAGATCACCCAGAAGGACCTGCTGCGCTTCGAGCCGCTCGGCCAGGTCACGCTTCTGCACATCACGGACATCCACGCCCAGCTGATGCCGATCTACTTCCGCGAGCCCTCGGTCAATCTCGGCGTGGGCGAGGCGCACGGCCTGCCGCCCCACTTGACCGGCAAGGATTTCCTGAGGAAGTTCGGCGTCGGCGCGACCACGCCCGAGGCCTACGCGCTGACCAGCGACGACTTCGCCGGCCTGGCCAAGACCTACGGCAAAGTCGGCGGCATCGACAGGCTGGCGACCTTGGTGAAAGCGATCCGCGCCGAGCGGCCGACCAACACCCTGTTCCTGGACGGCGGCGATACCTGGCAGGGCTCCTACACCTCGCTGAAGACCGCCGGTTCGGACATGGTCGAGGTGATGAACGCGTTGAAGACCGACGCCATGACGGCCCACTGGGAGTTCACTTACGGGACCGACCGGGTGCAGGAGCTGATCGAGCAGCTCGAATTCCCGTTCCTCGCCGGCAACGTCCGCGACACCGAGTGGGAGGAGGAGGTCTTCGATGCGGTGACGACCTTCGAGCGCGGCGGGGTGAAGATTGCCGTGATCGGCCAGGCCTTTCCCTACACGCCGGTCGCCAATCCGCGCTACATGATCCCCCAATGGTCCTTCGGTATCCGGGAAAAGCTGGTCGCCGAAAGGGTTGCCGCGGCGCGCGCCGGCGGGGCCGAGCTGGTCGTATTGCTCAGCCACAACGGCTTCGACGTCGACCGGAAGCTGGCCTCGCGGGTCCCCGGCATCGACGTCGTGCTGACCGGACACACCCACGATGCAATGCCCGCGGTCGTCGAGGTCGGCAAGACGTTGCTCGTCGCCTCCGGCTCGCACGGCAAGTTCCTGTCGCGCCTCGACCTCGATGTGAAGGGCGGCAAGCTGGCCGGGTACCGCTACCGCCTGATCCCGGTCTTCTCCGATGTCATCCGGCCGGACTCGAAGATGGCGGCGCTGGTC